>CAYTQP010000052.1:0-16177 GCA_964440175.1 uncultured Verrucomicrobiota bacterium | reverse complement strand
CATAATCGCTATCATTAAAATCATCAGCGACTTGAATGTTTTCCCATATCCTCTGACCGATGCGGCGGATGAACGTAGCACAACCCGCTCCACCGCAAGCGAGAGTCCCGGTTTATGCTCCGAGCTATAGGTCGTTCGAAAAGTGAGCTTGTTTCGACCGGTCTTCCAGCGCGATGCCGGCACTGTAGCCGTGTAACGGTCAAACGTCCACTCTGGATGCCGCTCACACCGCCATTCAGCGACGTATCTGTTGTTCACGAAGAGCGCGAGATGCTGATAACAATTATCGTAATAAAACGGGCGGGCATAGATCTCCACATCGCGGTTCTGTATCAAGTCAAGTTCCACACTGATATCCGCCTCCAGTCCCTCGATCCAGCAAAATGTATTGGTTCCGTTGCGTTCGTTCTGCGCTCGCCAGCCATACCCGCGCATCTCTGTCGTCTGTGGCGATCCTATATCTATCACCATCTCAGCAGTGACAGTCGACACCGAAACAACCGCTACTAACCCGATTATTAAACGCTTGATCATTTCACATCCCACACGTATTCGCCTCCCCAGTCTGCCGGAGGCGGATCATCCTTATATCTACGCACACGCTCAATCAGCAGTCGCGACGGCGCATCGGAGGGATCAATGGCGAACACCTCCTCCAGCTTCATGGCAGCTGCGTCGAAGCACCTCTCAAACTGAAGATTAAGGGCCTCCGTGTACAGGTTGACAACCCGCGTCTTTTCCTCAGCGACATCCCCTTTGTGACCAATCAACTCATATATCTCCACCGCTGTGCTCTTCCCCATCACGCAAACACGATCCAAATGACGCAGCAGAAACATGTCTTTGACTGCGTCAGCAGTAGCCGCACCAATTATGATCTCCGTTCCGTAGAGTTTATTGATCGACTCCATCCGCGATGCCAGATTGACGGCATCGCCCATAACCGTGTACTGGAATCTTTTCTCCGAACCCATATTCCCGGCCGTCATCTCCCCTGTATTGACCCCGAAACGCACGCGCAGTTCATGTCCGAATTCTGACTTCAGCTCTCCACGCAATTCTCGAAGTTGCTTCAGTTGCTCCAGCACGGCAACACACGCTCGCTCGGCATGGTTTTCCATGGGAAACGGTACGCCCCATTCCGCCATAACGGCATCACCCTCAAACTTGTCCACATACCCCTCGTTCGCCATTATTATTTCGGTCATAGGGCTCAGATAACGATTCAGCAGACGGGCCAGTTTTTCAGGTGCCAGCTTTTCGGCAATCGCCGTGAAACTGGTGAGATCAGAGAACATCACAGTTGCTGAAACCCGCTTGCCACGCAGAGAGAATCCGCCCGTGGTCGTTTCGAGATATTTCAAGACATGCGACGACACCATGGTGCCGAACATCTCACGCACCTTGCGACGCGCTATCTCCTCCTCTCTGTATTTAACAATCGTCACCGCCAGATAGATCAACAGCCAGCCGCTGATCAGCGGTGCCGGATTCACAAGCAGTCCCTTGACACGCAACAGCCAGATAGAAACAACCAAGCTCACACACACCGCCAGCGTGATAATCAGCAACGACAGCAACGCACGTGCGCGACTCACCATTAGTGCAAGCAGAAACCCACCAATAATCAGTCCAATAACCACAAGATGATACATCCAGCGCGGCTCCCATATCATCTCACCGGAGAGTATATTGTCAACTGCCGTGCAATGCACCTCCACTCCGGGATACTCCGAGCGCAACGGGGTGGCAACCATATCCTGCATTGCTGCCGCCGACGTGCCGATAAAAACGATTTTCCCCTTAAACGCTCCCGTCTCAGCCGTGCCCGCCAAAAAATTTTTTATAGACACACGGGGAAACCTTCCGGCGCGGTAGTTGAGGGTCATGCTTCCCCCGGCATCTGTAGGAATAAGCCTGTCTTTAATCCGAACAGCCTTAATCCCTGCCGCCCCGATATCATCATAAATAATTCCCACCTTATCCTCACCCGCAAACAGACGACAAGTCTCAACTGCAAGGGATAGATATATCCGCTCCCCGCCGCAAGCGATAGCGAGGGGGAGACTGCGTACAACATTATCTCTGTCTGGAAAAACATTGATAAACCCTTCCCCTGCCGCGCCAGCACGCAGCTCCTGTAACGGAGCGCGTATATTGCCTGACTGCTTCAGCCAGCTATGATCTAATTTCCCCAGTTCATAGATATGCCCTCTGTAATCCGAGTTATCCGCACAAAAATTCGACACTCCGGGACGCTCTATCTCCAGAAAACAACCCAACACCACAGGCACTTTTGTTATGGCAGTCGCAAACATTCGGTCAAAATCCCGCTCGTGTTCGGGAATCCCGCTGATTTTCACCGGCACGCCGTAGCGACGGCTCCATTCACTCTCCAGCTTAATGGGAGAAACTCGATCCTCCTCAACAAAAATCACATCAAAAGCCGCAACGGCGGCTCCTTCCGCAGCAAGTTTCTCAACAATATCAGCGAGCAACGAGCGCTCCCACGGCCATTGTCCATATTCCGCAAGGCTCTCTTCGTCAATATCCAGAATAACAATATCGCCACTTTTAATCTGATCGGGATTGGCACGCAACATCACATCGTATACCAGTGAAGAGACAGCAAGCATAAACGGCGGCTGCGCGATATATGCGTAAACCCATATCAACAGAACAAGGCTACCCACCAGCAAGGAGCGTTTTCTTCTCATTGCTTTATCACTATTCCGGTCTCAGCTCAGTGGCATACAGCATATCTATATTCTTATAATCCATCGTTTTGAGACGCCCTGAACCAATAGCCCCGGTGACCCGTGTATTATTGCTTTCATGCGCTCCGACAAGATTGCCGGTCATCTTCGCGTCCGTCAAATCCGTCGAGCCGGTGTACTGTGTTCCCGCAATATTCCCGCTGAAGCTGTTGATGTCTCCCAGCGAATCCACCTTCAAGTGTCCCTGCGCACTTATATCTATCACCCGCGTCTGCAAATTGATAACATCGCTTCCACGGCTGGACATATTAAACGCGCCTTGCCAGGTTGCCGCTCCGCCCCCCAAAGCAACCCGAATGAATGAGTCCCCCTCCATCTGAATCGACCTCCCCTGATCCATAGTCACATGCGCCGAAACAACTCCGCGCCCTGACAAACTCCGGGTTACACTTGCGGCTCTCAATGTGTTTATATCCGCCGCCGCAAGCACATTCCCCGCCACATACTCACCCCTCATATGCTCACTACCGCCTGGACTGTTAATCTGCGCACGCTCCCCGTTCCAAAAGCCCCACGACCAATGCTCCCCTGCGCGGCGAGGATCTGGATCGCCAAGGATTGTCGTCGTTTCACCGGGAGTACTGAACTCCGCGCCGTAAAGGTTGCCGTCAACAAAGAAACTTTTTACCGGGTTGTTCAACGCCACATCATTGGGACTAACCGTCCCCTGATACTCATACAGTGACAGTGAAGCATCCACATTATTGCCGACAGTATCGCGGTTTATTGAAAGCTGAACCATGTTCTCATTATCCACCGGATTATCACTCATCATCGAGGCCGATATCAATGGATGTGAATTGTTCGAACCATTGTCAATAATCCCGACAGCGTAGCCGCGCCACATTCCCGACATTCCGCTTTCAGCTGGACCGCCGGGATCCCAGATGCTTCTAAACCCGGCTCCAACCGCAGTGGCATTTTTGCCAAACGCCAAATTCAGCGATTTGCCGGCGACTCCCTGATTAAACTCTCCAAAAAACGTCAGATCATTCAAACTCCCGTAGCTCAGATCATCTGCCAGATCGGGATCTTCGGGGAACAGATAAAACGCCCTGGTTTTAGTGTTCACAATCATCAACCCCTTCTGCAAATCAAAAGGTCGTAAATCATTGGGGCTGTTGTTGCCGTCCCATTCCGGAGGATATGCCGAGAAGTCAAAATCATACTTCATTGTGGCATTAGCGGGGAGTGTGTGCGGAGGAGCCGCGAAACCCCAATATTCAACCGAAAGCATGTTCCCACCCTCGTCAACTGCTGTTCTGCGGACAAACTGCTCCAGATTGTCATAGGCGACAAACACCCCGGACGCGGGTGGTTGCGCAATCTCACGATAACCCGTGTAACGGTCGGATCCACCAAAATCCGGCAGGGTGACATTGCGATCAATTATCGCCTCCCCCATTAAACTGTCGTCTTTGTCATAGAGATAGCTCATAAATGTAACATCTGTAAGATCACCTGGAACACCGGCAAACTCAATGCTGTGATGCCGCCCCAAACGACTTCTCTCCATCGCCATTCCGCTTGTGCCAGCCAACGCATAAAGTGCCTCCTCACCACCGCCCATAAACGGGGCGGTCTCTTTGAAATCGGGTGTATCACCATCGCCATTCGGTGGCGGAAGAACACCACCGCCATCCGGCGGTGTTGTGGCAGGGGTCGTGTTGTGATCAACTGTCTGCTTCTCCTTGTCAATCTCCCCGCCCAGTTCAGCCAGACGCACATACCTCTTCCTGGCATCACGCTTTGCCTGCCTCAACCGCAATGCACGCAGATTCCGCTTATCTTCAAAATGCCTGCCATCAGCGGCTGGACGCAATCCGAAACCAGCTGTGGTCATCCGCAAAGGAGGACTCTTACCGGGATGGATCCCCGCCACGCCGGGAACGCCGGGTTTATCATCCTTTAAACCCGACGGGGTTGTGCCAATCGAGATCATCCTCATGTCCTCCGAGCGGAATCCGCGCGTCCGTACACTGCCGAGATCGCCGACAATGACAACTCCCGCGCTGTCGAGCATCACCTCGCGCTCGCCCCCGTCGCGCCCCTTGGAGGGATCCACAAAGACATTCTTGCCATCGGGTATGCGCACGACGAATATGGTGTCATACTTCTCGTCACAATGAAACCCGAGTTCACAGCCACGAATGCCAACCGTGGCTCTGCCGGTGTTCACCTCAAAACGATCCGGGTTCAAATCGGTGATTTTGCCGGTAATGACACGGAACAACCCTTTTCCAAGCCGTATAAAAAATGAGTTCTTCTTCTTTTTGTCGGGATCAAACACATAACGGTCTATCACCATCTCACTATTTTCACCCTGCGAAAATATCGAATCATCTGTGAAGATAATCTGCACCTTAGCACCCTTCCCGCTCTTTATTGTGTCGTTCAGATATATCGGCGATTTCAGCGACAGATCCCTGATTTTTTCATCAGTCCCCGTGGCTGTCACCTTTTTCTGGACAGCGACAACCCTGCCAATGGAATCAGCCGCCATTGCAAAACCCGTACACAAAAGCAGTATTGTTATCAACATGTATGTCATAATCTTCATAGCAACAGTCTCCTTCGAGAATTTATTTTAAAATGTGTATTGTGAGCTTATTACAATCAGGTTCCGGTCAAAGTCGTAGAGATCGAAGTTCGACTCGTTGTCGGTCGTCTCATAGCTTGCGTTCAGGAACCAATGCGGGGAGACAACCTTCTTCACTCCTACCTTATACTGCATCTGATTGTCCTTACGCTCATCTCTCTGCAAAGCAGGGTACATAATATTCTTATACTCCGTTCTCCTGTACTGAGCATAGGCGTATCCCTTTATATCCCAAGCTATATTAAGCTCTCCGCTGAGCCGAACAGAGGCGCCATAGTTCCGGTAGGCGGAGGAATTTGTGTCATCGTAAAGCGCGTCAACCTTCAGTGCCAGACTGTGCCGGGCGGCGCCCAGAAAATAGCGACAGGTTTCACCCAGCGTGTAGTAAGGGGCATCCCGACTGCTGTCCTCAAAATCACGGTAGTCAAACCCGGCGGTGGATATCCACTGCAACTTCGATGAAGGCGAATACAGCCAAACCGTATTGAGTCCGCAGATATTCAGTAAATGCTCATGACCGTATTGCATATCAGCGGCATTCGCCAGAATATCCAGCAGCCAGCGTCTCCGCAACTTTCGAAAACCCGCGTTGACCTGCATAATCCGCACCTCCTGTTCATAAGCGGTGTCAATCCAGTTCTGATAAAAACCCGCGCTCCCCACAGCCAGCCAGCCCTGTTTCTCCCCAATATCGTGTGAAACCGAACCCTCCAGCGAAAGAGCCACACCCCACGCCTTTATCGGTTGCGACTCAGGTGCCACCGCGAGATCGCCGATCATCGTATCGATATTCTTGGAGAGCGGTCCGTAGTTCACGTTGTCATCGTGAAAAAGAGAAAGGTTTATGTAGCCGTTCAGCCGGGTTCTTTTCAATGCCTCCTTAATCTCCTCCAGAAAGACTTCAATATTTTCACGCACCTTCGGTGGCGGTTCCGAATCCAGAACCACCGCGAAGTTCTCACGTGCCAACTCAAACCGCCCCATCAAATAGTAAGCTCTTGCCAGCTCAAGACGCGCCCTCTGGTTCTCCGGGTTCACCATCAAAACACGCTCAAAGGCAAAGACCGCATGTGATAGTTTCCCCTTCTCCAATACGCTCAGCCCCAACCCGAAATTCGCGTCTTCGCTTCCGGGATTCTCCCTGAACTCACGAGAAAATATGTCATAGGCCTCATCGTAACGCCCCGCGTCATAGGCCACCCAGCCGTCGGCGATTTCCTGCGCAAACAGGACTCCGCCAGATGCCAAAACAAACAAACAAACAAACAACAACAAACCCGTCACTCTGTTGAAGCGCATACAGACCTTTCATTTATTAATAATCCCCTCACACCTCACAATTCAGGCGACTAGTGTAATTGACAACATGCGCAGGATACAACATATTTTTCAATCTTTCTGTCGCAACCCACCCCGAAAACTCTTCGGAGGAACAAATAATTAGCATTCTCACACACCACACGTCATTCCGTTTGTTGTCCTTCCTCTTTTTCCTCACCATCCAAGTGATTTAAAAAGGATGTGCATGGCAATACCCGTCAGCATTATCACTGCCGAGCAGGGGATGAGATAGCGGTATATCTTTAAGAGATTAGCACCAAAATAGTCACGGGTAAGCAACAGGCAGAGATGAAGGGGGGAGAGCATCATTCCGGCATACCCCATTGCAAAGGCGAGCGGAAGCACTGAGACCGGGGTCAACGCCGAACCGGGAACTGTCACCAGCCCGATTATTAGAGGAAAGGTGGTTCCCGCGAAACCGACAGCCACCCCGGTAACAAGTCCCGCTAAAAATGGCAACCCGGCGATCACAAACTCCACCGGCATTCCAGATGCCCCCAGCTCCGCGCCGGCCTCCGCTATCACACCCGAACTCTCCAAAAATGATTTAAAAATCATCACGCCGGCAATCGTCATCAGGATGTTGACATTCTTCTTTGTGAAGAACTGCTTGAGAACCGGATCTTTCGCGCCACCCCGGCGGTGTCTGGCAATAAGTGCCAATCCAGCGCACAGACCCGCAAACATTCCGAGCAGTTTCGCGGTTCCGGCGCACAGTCCCGGCCATAGAAGTCCGAAAAGTTGCGGCAGGGTGATCACCGAGAGAAACACTACCGCCAGTGGCAGCAAAACGTGTAATCCGCCCGGTTCAACCTCGACCTCTTCCGACCGGAGGGTCAGCATCCCTCTTTTTGGCCACAGAATAAACAGCGCCCCCGCCGCCGTGCTCGCCAGTGTAAACGGGAGTTGCAAAAGTATGAATTTCCAGATGGGCATCGGAAATACCGACAGAGTTACAATCACAACCGGATAGAGTGGCCACCAGTATTCCGCAATATGCCGGAACCAATAGTTCGCGGCCGACTTCCATTCCGGCGACAGGGGTTTGTCGCCTGTTGCTTTCTCCACCAGCGGTGCCGAAAACATGGCTCCGCCCGGCATGGGAACAAGCCCCAGAGTCGCGGGCAGAAGCACCATACTGAACGCCCGTCCGTGCCGGCCAGTCCAGCGATGTACAATTGAAACAAGAGCACGCGAATTTTCACTCTCCGTCATAAAGACCCCAAATTCAATTATGAGTGCTATGTTTAAAAGAAAGAGCCATAGATTCGGCTGAGAGATAGCCTCCAGCATATGCCTGCCAGCCAAAGCCACGTGTCCAGACCAGAGGTCCAGCGCACGCCCGCCGACACTTAATGCCACCCCCAGCGACATTTTGAGTCGGCAGGCACCAAGTATCGCTGCAAACACAACCAATATCTTAATTGTCGATTGAATTTCCATTCACTCTCAGACCTTCCAGAAACAATAATCCGCCTGACCGGGCGGGTCAGACGGATTGGATATACCGCACGGTAACAACTGGCGGTCATGGCACAAACCCTTACTCCATATCGGGAGGCTTGGGCAGACCATCCATGGATGACAAAGATTTATGCATCAGATCAAAGGGCAACTCAAAATTCTTGATGTTGCCAGACATGAACGCCTCATAACCCACAAGATCCATCAGTCCGTGTCCCGACCAGTTGAGAACTATCGTCTTCTCTTTGCCTTCATCCTGCGCTTGTCGCGCTTCCCGGATTGCCAAAGCGATCGCATGTGAGGTCTCCGGAGCACAGATGAAGCCCTCTGTCTGCGCCCACAGCATTGCGGACTCATAACATTCAACCTGCGGAATCGCGTGCGCCTCGACCAACCCTTCGCGGACAGCGTGGCTCACCATCGGAGCCATGCCGTGATAGCGCAATCCACCAGCGTGAATCGGAGGCGGCACAAATGTGTGACCCAGACTGTACATCGGAAGCAACGGTGTCATCATCGCCACATCGCCGGAGTCGTAAGCATACGGGGCTTTGGTAAGCGTCGGACAGGCCGTCGGCTCAACAGCGAGAATACGAATATCCTTTCCATTGATCTTATCCTGCACATAGGGGAATGCCAAACCGGCGAAGTTTGAGCCGCCACCTGCGCACCCGATAACAATATCAGGCTCCTCGCCAATCTTCTCGAACTGCTTCTTCGTCTCAAGTCCGATAACCGTCTGATGAAGCATAACGTGATTCAAAACACTGCCGAGCGAGTACTTGCTGTTCTCCGATGTGACTGTGTCTTCAATGGCCTCGCTGATGGCTATTCCGAGGCTACCCGGGGTGTCCGGAGTCTCCGCCAGAATGCGGCGGCCCGTCTCGGTGTTTTTGCTTGGGCTGGGCAAACATTCCCCGCCCCAGACCTTCATCATATACTTTCTGAACGGTTTCTGATCAAAACTTATTCTAACCATATACACAACGCACTCCAGCCCGAACAGCCGACACGCGAAAGAGAGGGCACTTCCCCACTGTCCCGCGCCTGTCTCGGTTACAAGGCGTTTTGTCCCCGCGATTTTGTTGTAGTATGCCTGCGGAATAGCCGTGTTGGGCTTATGACTGCCGGGGGGCGAGACACCCTCGTTTTTGTAGTAGATTTTTGCGGGTGTGTCGAGAGCCTTCTCCAGACCGTGCGCACGGTACAACGGGGATGGACGCCATATCATGTACTTCTCCATCACCTCTTCAGGAATATCAATCCAACGCTCCGAGGAGACCTCCTGCTCTATCAGATTCATCGGGAATATCGGCGTAAGAGCCTCCGGACCAATCGGTTTGCCATCCTTGTCCACCGGCGGAGGCATTGGCTTCGCAAAATCGGCATTCAGGTTATACCACTGCCGAGGCATCTCATCTTCATTTAAAAAGACCTTAATCTGCTCACTCATATCGTGCTCCTTTTCTGAACTATTAACTTAAAGCGCTTGGATATAATCACTTTTCTTCCGCAAGCGCAAGCCTGTGATATAAAATTAACTGCCGGGATGCTCCATCGGTACGCCATCTCTGCACAGGGGACACTCATCGGGTTCCCACACAACCGGAGTCATCTGTAGAAGACTGATAAACGGCGCGTCAAACGACACCTCCCCGCCACTGCGGTCGAAAAGAACGCCTATCCCATTCACCACGCCACCGCGTTTGGTGACAATATCATACGTCTCCTGCACCCGCCCTCCCCGGGTGACAACGTCCTCGATTATGATAAATTTCTCGCCCGCACTGATCTCCTGTCCGCGCCGCAGCACAAGACGGTCATTCTCTTTCTCCGCAAAGATATAACGTGTACCCAGAGACCTCGCCACTTCATGTCCAATCGTTATGCCGCCCATCGCAGGCGCGATAACCGTGTCTACTGTCAACTCCTCGCCAAGCACATCCTCCATCTTCTCCAGTAATGCGGCGCAAAGCGTTCCAAGCAAACGCGGATTCTGCTGAAGACGCGCAACCTGACAGTATTTTGCGCTGTGCAACCCCGAACGCAACTCAAAATGCCCTTCAAGCAGAGCGTTGTTATCCTCAAAAACTTTTAATATCTCGTCCCTGTCCACAGCCAAATCCTTTCCCCGGCACTTTTTTAATGTATTCTCTTTCCCGCGCTCAAAACCTTGCTTCACCAGCGCGGTGTCCAATGGTTGGAAGACGTTTTAACGCAATTGTCCGAACATTGGAATATATTTATCGGTCTTTATTTCTTTGACACAAAATCTGTTTTAGCGTACTATCCGCCACCTTATCGGTTTGACGGGCACATACCGGCAGGCTGGCGAAGAGTAACACACAACTTTGAAATGGGGTGATTTAATTGATCGTTTCCGAAGTGAAAATTCGAAAAGGCGAGAACATCGATCGCGCCTTGCGACGTCTGAAGAAGAAGATGGATCGCGAGGGGATTATGCGCGAAATACGTGCGCATCGCCATTTTGAAAAACCGAGCGAAAAGAAGCGGCGCAAAGCGGCGCGGGCGCGAACGCGCCAGATCCGGGGATACTAATTCCCGAAAAGTCATAAATGGGTCCTCCCGCAACCGCGTGGAGGGCTTCTTTTTATAATCATTCAGCGCGGTCTCATAATTCCACCGCGTGCAATCGGTGGTTTTCAAGGTTGCAAGTACTGGAAATAAAATGAAGTTATCACTTTCAACACGCTGGAATGCCGGTCGGCACACCTCCGGCGAAAAGATGATCGAAGAAATTCTCACGATGGGGTTCCGTCGTGTCGAGCTTGGCTACGACCTGCGACGTGACCTGATAGAGGGGGTGCATGCCGCGTGCCGCTCCGGCGCGGTGAAGGTGACAAGCGTTCACAATTTTTGCCCCGTCCCCACCGCCGCTCCGAGCGGACATCCGGAACTCTTCACCCTGGCGCACCGCGATCAGCGTGTGCGTGATCAGGCCGTCCGCCATACAATCAACACCATTCGTTTCGCCGCTGAAGTGGGCGCACGCGTGGTTGTGATGCACTCTGGCAATGTCTCCATGTCGCGCATAACCCCAAAACTTTTCATCCTCGCCCAACACGGCAAACAGGAGACCCGCCAGTACGAACGCCTACTCATGAAACTGCTCTCCAAGCGAGAGAAAAAGGCCCCGCCTCAACTGGAGCATCTTTACAGAGGGCTGGAAAAACTTCTGCCCGTGCTCGAAGAAACCAATATACAACTAGGGATAGAGAACCTGCCCACATGGGAGGCGATCCCCACAGAAACAGAGATGGAATCTATTATTCAACATTTCGACTCGCCACACATCGGTTACTGGCACGATATGGGACACGGGCAGGTGCGCGAAAACGTTGGACTGACCAACCACCTGAACTGGCTTGAACGACTCAGCCCGCATCTTGTGGGAATGCACGTACACGACGTTGTCCCGCCCGCCGGCGATCACGTAATGCCGCCAAAAGGCGAGATAGATTTCAAACTGTTCCGTTCCTACACACGCAAAAATATTCCTCTCGTTATGGAGCCGTCACCCCACATCTCCAAAGAAGATGTCAAACATGGCTTCGACCTCCTGAACAAGATTTGGGCATGAGCTGGATTGAACCATTCGAAAACGGAGTGACCGTCAATATCCGCGCACTCCCCAACGCCGACAGAAACGAGATATCCGGCATTCACGGCAACGCCCTCAAGGTGCGGGTGCAATCGCCCCCTGTCGATGGCAAAGCCAACAAGGCTCTCATCAAATTCATCTCCAAAAAAACGAGAATCTCCAAATCAAAAATAACCATCCTGCGGGGACTCAAAGGTCGCGACAAAACAATCGCCATAACAACCGAATCCCCGGAAGCGGTTAAACACGCACTAATCGGCTAACCGCCGTTTTTTTCGCCATTCAAACACAGAACCGACCCGTCTTTGAGGCTTATATACAACCTGCCACCCGCCGCGGACATTCCGTCAAACACCGGCATGCAGTCCATATCCATTTTAAACAAATCTCTTCCGTCTTTTCTGGATAAAATCATGAGCTGAACTCCACGCTCGCCCCGAAACGCCGCAAGCGTCTCAGCCGTGTTGGTAAAACGCAACATCTTAGGGTTTTTATCCCGTTTCCCAATATCCGGCGTTCCGATCACTGCCAAATTATCACTTCCCAGCACCAGTGCATGCACAATCAGCGGAAAGTCATTCCGTGACCACAGATTTTGAGCAAACAAATGATAACGATCCAGGCGATGTCCAGCCCGCCCACCCTCAATCCTTATGCGACCATAACCGTAAACAACATTGTTGTCCCTGCAGATTATGCGTCCGTAAGCCTGTCCACCTGTATTCCGCCCCCAGCGTCCCCAACCAGTGCCATGTTGCGCGGCGTAACGCCAGAACCCTCGGACAAACCAGGGATCCTTCAGCATTCCGGTCGGCGAGAACAGATGCGCCAGCTTCTCGCTGCCACGCTCTCCCCGGCTGTTGAACACCACATGTTTCATAAAAACATTCGTTCCGTTGCCAGACATAATGTCAGAACTCACCCCGCCCATATCAAAACTGCCCCGCTTCTCCAGCGCAGTCTGCGCCCCTGTCACGGGATCCAGATCCGAAATAAGTGTATGCGACACCTCCTCACCCGTGAGAGGATTCAAGCAATATAAGACCAGCCCCCCGTCAAGATATGTCGATCTGCCGGCGGTGACGTAGAGTATGCCGTTTTGAATTAGAACCGAGCCGTGAACCGGCCATGCGGACTCCAGCTGATCATCAATACCCACCTGCATGTCAGATGGTGCGGCGCGGAAACGCCAGACCTGTTCCCCGTTCGAAATACTCAGGCAGTAAACCCAACCATCCGCAGAACCAAAAATCACCCGCCCCTTGAATATGGTCGGCGTACTGTCAACGCGCCCAGCGGCGATAAAACTCCATCTCTCCTCTCCAGTATTCGCGTCTAAGGCATAGACGGCGTGATTATCGATTCCTGCAACAATCAGCGTCTCCCCGGAGACAACTGGCTGAGTCAGATTCGCAACCACCTTCTTGCGCCAAAGCGGCTTCACCGCATCTCCGAGCATCATTGCGGTGGCACCGGAACGCTGATTATCGTGACGATACATTGACCAGTCATAATCATTCGCAGGGACATCTTTGACTTTCCCATACGCAGATCCTTTGGTCAGCTTTGGCAGGATTGTGGAGGGAACCGTCTTCCTTTTTGGAGCCGCCGCGAAAAAACCGCTCATCTTCACCGCCGCATTGCACGCACAGGCATCTGGCGGAGCATACAGCAAGCCGTTGGCGGGCATAATGCCGTATTGACATGTGCCCCGAATCCACGAGTTGTTTCCAATCCACCCTTTCTCAAAATCGAACATCTCTATGCCAGACACACCTTCAATGAGAAACTTCTCGGTGGCCTTGTTGCGATAGCAACGGTGATGTACCATGCCCACCTTCGGCGAACTCTTGTCTAATTTGGTTTTCGCCTCACCCGTTCTCAGATCATAACCCGTGAAGTCCGTACTGGCGTACACCGTATCGCCAATGACAAAAACATCCACCGATGCATTATAATTTTCACCGCAGGACGTTTCCCAGAGCATCTTTCCGTTTGCAAGGTCATAAGCCCGCAACATCATTTTGCCGTGCCGGGGAAACCCATCGATATTCCAACCTCCAACACCCCACTCGACCGGTCCGGTGGCAGCCCTGGTTCCTCCTCCGTTTTTTTTCTTTTGCGGCGTTCGATCGGCACAGAGAAGCACTGTGTCGGTAATAACCACAGTGGGGGCGGCAAACCCCATTCTCCGATCTGGAGTAGGCTCATTTTTTCGCCATAACATTTTCCCGCTTTGACTGTCGAAACATACCACGCCCTTGGTAGTTTTGCAGACTAGACGATTCCCTTTAACCGCCATCGTCAACGGAAGAAGATACTCCTCTCCTGAATAGTCATGCTTCCACACGGTTTCCCCCGTGTCACTGTTAACGGCGGTAATATAACGGAAAGCACTGGGTTTAGGCTCTCCCTTTTCAAACAACCCGACCCCTTTCCGTTTCGATTCGGAAGTTCCTACCACCAGATAAAGCATATTGTTCTCAACCAATATCTCCTCTGTGTACTCGGTTCCACTGTAAGTTTTCAGCCTCCTGCCGGTCGCCGCATCGAATGCCGTCACTGGCGCATCCAATCCCGGTGTCACATAAACACGATCACCAACAGCAACCAGGCGGCGGGGCAGATGAACCGGACCCGACCGGAACTCACGCAGATTGTCAACCCAGTTCGCAATCGGATGCTTCCACAGCAACGCGCCGTTAAATGCGTCTCTGGCGACAAGCGACCACTCTCCTGGAAATCGGATAAATATCAGCGGGGCCTCATCAATGATGTAAAATATTCTGCCCCTGGCGGTGACGGTAGCACTCATACTCGCCAGCTCCTCATGACTGCGCCCCCATTCCGGTTTCGCCTTCCACTGAATCGAACGCGGAAGATTTATCTGACTGTCCCGCGCCACCGCGTTATTGTCGGGCGTATGCAGGAAATGGGTCCACTCGTCAATATCCGGTGGCCATGGTTTGGTCATTTTTTTCCCGTTTATCCAAGCCGAGCCGAGCGGGGTCAAAACACGCATAATCTCTTCTTTCGAAACATTTGTCGGCTTTGTCGCAATCAGCAAATTCACAAGATTATCCGCGTACGGGAGACTGCGTCCATCAAACAGACGGGCGGACACCCTGCCACCCGGCGCAATCTTTTGAATCCCCTGCCGTGCCTTCCGCACCTGCGCCTCATCGGTGTCCAATCCCTGAACCATACCTTTGGTCAGCGTGCCTAACACGGCGGTCAGTTCCCCGCCACCACAGTCAATCTCAACAATCAAGCCCCCGCTGAACCCGGTCTCTTCTATTATTGATTGTGCATCCCCCCTCGTCATATCAGAGGCGAACAGATGCGTGACACCGCAAAGAGACAGCGCAAAAATTGTCAGGACAAAAAACCTCATTCTCATATCTCCAGTTTAATATAAAACCTTACTTACTGATACACTCTTCGTTAGCCGCCACATTTCTTGTTACGCCCCCTCTTTTTAACAAAACCTCCCCGCCATTCATCAAAAATCATCTACAACACTTCCATGCCGGGACATAACCACGCCGAAATCCTGAAAAACCATCATTTTTCATCAATATTCCGCAACCCGCAAACTTGTTATACCCACAGATTTAAAGCCTATTAACAAAGGACACTCACAGAGAGATGACTACAATCTGCTTGCATTTACAACCCTGAAATCAAAAAAATAATCCAAAAAGACATAATCCACAGGGAGAAATCCACGAAAGAAAACCCACAGGGACACACCCTCTGAATTAAGTTAGAATAATCACAAATGGACACAGGCAATGTCCGGGAACAGGTGAAATGGAACGGCTGAATGGACGGGGATTTATTGAACTGCGAATGGATGCGAATATTATTTTAACAGTCATCCTGGTTCTGCGTGATCAAACGTAAACGCTTGATTATAAAGGGTTGCTTATTTGATTTACGATAAGGGATCTTAATACTTTTGAGCCATTGGGAGAATGGTATTGTAGAATATGATATATTTATAAACAGATCTGGATAAGTGGTCGTTCTCTGGAAATCCCGGTGCGGTTCTGTATTTACGCAGACGACCCTTTCAGCGCGAAGAAGATGACAAGGTTTATGGCGTTGAATATGGCATGGAAAGTGATAGGGGTTGTCAGCGACCCCGTATAAATATAGGCGAAAGAGCAAGTCAGAGAGACGAAGAAGAGGGTTGCTATGGCAGGTATAAACAGATGCATTCCCGCAAAGAGCAGGGATGTGACTATTATAGCGGCGGCAACCCCGGTTATGCGCGTCATCAGGGGGAGCAAACCCACAGGGACACACCCTCTGAATTCTGATTTATGAAAATATACAAAAAGATTGCAAAAGAAGAAAATAGAGGATTTA
>CAYTQP010000051.1:0-16185 GCA_964440175.1 uncultured Verrucomicrobiota bacterium | reverse complement strand
GTATTCAACATGGAACTCTTTTTTTCAAGGCGACATTTAATATTACAATTTTCACAACCAAAAAATGCAACATTCATGATTGACCCAAACACCGCAATAGTGTCAACTGTTGCCATATCGGTAATTGCTGTGTTTCAGGATAGATACAACACGCTATCCCATGGCAATTAGAACTGAGCGAATGTTCAATAATCACAGTTTTTACAACCAGTCGCTCAGTGAATAGTTAGCGGAGGAGATAACAATGAAAAGCGCATGGGGAGTACTGTCGCGAATCCTTCTTGTCCTCATGGTTCTTTCGATCGCCTCCTGCGATGATGATGACGATGATCAACAGGCCGACGCGACGCAAGCTTCCGACCAGACGGATGATGCAGAGGAAACGGACAATACACCTGACGACACGGCACTCGCCTTTAGTGAAGTACTCCTGTTGCATTTTCTCGATCAGGAAGAAACGGTCGTCATCAGGAATCAGCAGGAATGGCAGGACTACCTGAATCGATCACAACAGTATCTAGCCAGCCCGAATATCGACCCAAACGATCCACAGTGTGATTTCAACACTCACATGCTCATTGCTCACAGTTTTCAACCACACGATGGCTGTCCTTGGAATTTCACCGGGGTGAAAGAAGTCACCGTTCTAGATGAAACGATTATCGTTCACGGCAACATTGACTCCAGGTACATCCCACAACCGATTGGTCCGATCAACGATTGCCAAGTCGTAAACGTTCACAGCGGGTTTGGTGTCTGTGTGGAACAAAGCGACATGCCCGTAGACGTGACATTCAACTGGTACTAACATAGAGCCTCCCAACCAGAGCGTGGAGCATTATCAGTGCCCCGTCGAGTCACTGGAATCTCGCGTTCAGCGTTGGAGGTAGAAGGATAAAACATGAGATCGCAAATGCTTACCTTGTTCTTGGCCTTGCTTGTGGTTGTGACACTATCATGCACGGATACTTCCATAAACACTAACCCACAGGATTTCACCCTTCACATTCTCAAGGAAACAGATCAGACAAACGTGTGGCGGTATGCAACATTCCTAGTGGATCTTGATAAACTCGAACTGGAGGATGCTCCCCTCGTTACTGGCGACGATATCGAATCCTTTGGCCCAAAAGTCATTCGATTACGCAAAGCTGTTTCACTTCCACGCCCCGCAACTGCCACAGGACTTTATTTCGTCATTGTCGTCAGTGGCAAAAGGGAGGTGCTTGGCCACTTCCTGCCAGCTATATCTTCATGCGGTCGAGAGTCAACCACAACGGAGTTGATGTTACCGAAGAGCCAAGTGAAAGAAATCAGGATTCCTGAGCACAGCAGAAGCCTGAATGCGTACTTGAGAGAACTATATCGACAGAAGAAATACAAGGGAGTCTCCAACAAAAACATCAGAAAATAATGAAACACTTTTGATGCTGGCAGGAAAAAACAAGTGACGAAAAAACAATTCAACACTCGTCACCGCAGGCAAAAATTGACATAATTAAAAAATGAAATGATAGGCAATGTTACCCCGAGAAAGAAACAAAATTCCAACAAAAAATAGCTTTCAATGTGCCGAAGCGCACATAGAAAGCATGTGTAACCAGGTAATGGAATATATTTTTGTAAGGCTACGCCTCACAAAAAATGCTCATTGCGAAACGTTGGTCATAAGGAGAACACTATGAAATCATTACTATTGAACATCTGCATACTTGCTATGTCGATGCAATCCATTCAAGCCGGAGAATGGAAGATGATCTGGTCTGATGAGTTTGATTACGAAGGTCTACCGGACAAGAACAAATGGGGATATGAGGAAGGATTTGTCCGCAATAGGGAAAAGCAGTATTACACCAAAGCCAGAAAGGAAAACGCCAGAGTCGAGAACGGCATGTTGATTATTGAAGGAAAGAAAGAGGATTTCAAAAAACCAAAGGACAAGCGAGATCCGAAGAAGTGGCAGGAGAAGGCCGAACATGCCAAGTACACCTCGGCTGCACTTATCACGCTTAACAAAGCAAGTTGGAAATACGGAAAAATCGAAGTCCGAGCGAAACTCCCGTATGGCAAAGGCATCTGGCCAGCCATCTGGACACTCGGTATGAACTGCTCGGAAATTCACTGGCCGCAGTGTGGGGAAATTGACATCATGGAATTCGTGGGGAAAACACCGAACCTAGTGCATGCAAACGCACACTACGCCTTGGATGGAAAGCACCGCTCGAAACCAGGCAAGATTTGCACAGACAAACCCTTTGCCGATTTCCACGTGTACGCCATTGAGTGGTACGAGAATCGCATAGACTTCTTCTTTGACAAGAAAAAGTACCATACGTTCCACATCGACGAAGCAGGACAAGGTAAAAACAACCCCTTTCGCAAACCTCACTATCTGCTCATCAATCTGGCTCTGGGTGGCAGTTGGGGTGGTCCCATCGACGATGCCGTTTTGCCCCAAAAGTATTTAATCGACTATGTGAGAGTTTACGAATCAAAGACTGGGCAACAAGAGGATTCGGGCAACGGCAAATAGCCGCACCTGATACGAAGCGTTGGGTATAAAAAAAATAGATAAGGGGCATCAAATAGAAAACGAACGCGAGTGAGCGTGTCATTGACAACAAAAGCCATCGCATGTAACATTGGTAGCAATGAAGATAAGACGTTATTATGTTTAAGGCATTGGGGCAACTTTCGCACTCTCACCGCGAAGGTCAGGTTTGGGGATTATCCGAAGGTTGGACAATTTTTTCGGGCAATTGTCCGAAGGTTGGAACTTGGTGAAAACAGCCTTTCCCATTATCTCACTTCAGGCGATTTCCTGTTTGCGGATTTGAGTATCTCGTTGTAGTATAGTGGCATGAAAAACAAAAAAGAGAGCGTGGCGTTGATTCCGATGAGGTCTGTCGGACCGATAAAGATAGTTGGCCCGGAGGTTGATGACGAGGTGTCGGTTCCGTTGGCGACTTTCGAGTCTCCGCTCTGGCCTTCTGTTGCACGTGGGGCACGAATATCGAGGATTTGCGGTGGGATAGTCTCGGTAGTTTTGGACGAGCGTATGTCGCGTTCTATTTTACTGGAAGCCCCCGGTGTTCTGGCGGCAGCGGAGGCGGTACGCATTTTGACCGCCGCGAAACAGGAGCTGGCGACCGTAACCGAAGGGACGAGTCGCTTTGCACGCTTGTTGGATATGCGCTTCCAAGTGGTTGGGAACATGATATATATGCGACTGGAGTTTGATACTGGGGCTGCCGCTGGTCACAATATGGTCACCAAGGCGGCGGACGCTATTATGAACTGGATTCTTGGAACCTGTCCTGAATTGAGATACGGTTCGATTTCTGGAAATTACTGCACCGACAAGAAGGTGTCTGCGGTGAACGGTATTCTTGGAAGGGGCAAGTATGTTGTGGCGGAGATTGTTGTGCCCGGGGAGATATGCGCAAAGTACTTGCATTCAAGTGCCCGCGCGATAGTTGATCTGAATGTGAGAAAGAATCTCATTGGCGGGGTGCTGGCCGGGAGTCTTCGCAGTGCCAACGCACATTACGCCAATATGTTGCTGGCGTTCTATCTGGCCACGGGGCAGGACGCGGCGAATATTGTTGAGGGTTCTCAGGGGATCACCCACGCGGAGATTCGCTCTGACGGGCTTTATTTTTCGGTGACGCTGCCAAATCTGATTGTCGGCACAGTTGGCAATGGCAAGGGACTGGAGTTTGTGGAGCGCAATCTCGAGGCACTGGGTTGCCGGGAAGAAGGAGTTCCGGGAACAAGCGCACGTCGTCTGGCGGTGATTGTAGCCGCAACTGTTTTATGCGGAGAGCTTTCGCTTATGGCGGCGCAGACCAATCCCGGTGAGCTTATGAAGGTGCATCAGAAGCTTGAACGCCACTAGTCCGATCTATTCATAAATCTCAAGCGTGGTCGTATCTTTCACGAATACAATTCCGAATAGTACTGTTCGAGCATTCTGTCCGCAGAGAACGCGGTTATTGTGTCGGCGATGCTGGCTTTCATCATCTCCACCCATTTGTTGCGGTTGTCGTAGTACGCGGGTATGATTTTATTGATGAGAGTGTCGTGGAGTGATTGCCCATCGTGCCAGTCTATGTTGTCCACATCCGCCGCTGTTTTACCGTCGCCGATTTGCCAGCCGTTGATTCCGTCTTTGCAGGCTTCCGGCCACCAGCCGTCGAGAACGGAGCAGTTCAGAACTCCGTTCATGGCGGCCTTCATTCCTGATGTGCCGCACGCCTCTTTGGGGCGAACCGGGTTGTTGAGCCAAACATCGGCACCGCGTGTCAGTTTGGCTCCGATCTCCATGTCGTAGTTTTCCAGGAACACGACCTGTTCGGGGTGGCGGCGGCTCATCTCCAGCAGTCTGGAGATGATGAGCTTGCCAGTGGCGTTGGCGGGATGTGATTTGCCGGCGAAGACGATCTGTAGTTGGCCGGACTTGAACAGGGCATCGGCGGCTTCCTGGTTTCTAAAGATGAGATCGCTGCGTTTGTAGGCGGCGGCGCGGCGTGCGAAACCGATCAGCAGTTTGTCAGGATCCAGGGCAACGTCGTTTTTCTCCTTTATAAAGTCTATCAACGTCTGTTTTTCAGCCATATGCGCGTCCCACAGGCCATTTCCTGCACGATATGCGGCGGCGACACTTGCGGAGGTCCATGTGGCGCGGTGTACTCCGTTGGTGATGGGGATAATATCCGGTTTATCTTCGATCCACGCCCACATTTGGCGGGCGGTCTCGGCGTGGAGTTTCGCGACAGCGTTCGCTTTGCGTGAAAGGCGTAGTGCGGCGACGGTCATGTTGAAAGGGGAGCCGCCCAGGGCTTCCATCTGAGAGCGGTCAAGTCCATTGAATGCGCCCATTCTGCCGAGGGTGTCGAGCTGGTGTTCCTCGTTACCGGCCATCACGGGTGTGTGAGTGGTGAAGACGCATTCTTCACGGGTTGCCGTAAGGGCATCGGCGTAGCCGGCACCTTTTTCGCGTTTTTCTCTTATCAGTTCAATGGCTGCCGGCACGGCATGACCTTCGTTGAAGTGGTAGACATTCACCGGAATGTTCAGAGCACGCAGGGCACGCACTCCGCCTATGCCGAGTACGATCTCCTGGGCGACGCGCTCGTGGCTGCTCCCCGCGTAGAGGCGGTTTGAGATGGAACAGTCGCCATTTTCAGGGAGATCGGTATCGAGCAGATATATCGGGTTGTTGCCGAAGGCATCCAGCTTCCAGACTTTGCAGGTGATTACGCGTCCTTCGACCTCGACGGTCACTTTGACACCAGTCTCTTTGAGGAAGTCGAAGTTGCTGTCATAGAATCTGCAATCTGGTGCGTTGCGTTCATCTATCACCTGGTCGCCGTAGCCTTGTTTCCATTTTATGCCAATTCCGACCAGTGGCGCATTTAGATCGTGTGCGCTTTTCATGTGGTCGCCGGCCAGTATTCCAAGTCCGCCGGAATAGAGTTTGCAATCTTTATCAAGTCCATATTCCATGCAGAAATAAGCAACATTCAAATTCTTTTTCACAATCACAATAATCCCTCTGTTTTTTTCGTTAAATGTTTAAAATGAGCGAGGAAGTGTAATTTATTTATTTATTGAAATCAATATTATTTGACTTGCAACTTTAATTCCTCTACCATGGCGTGCAATATGAGATCAATAGAGAAAAAACGTTTGGTGACGGCGCACGTGGTTTGCGTGGTGGCGTTGTATCTGTTTTTGCTGACACCGCACAACGTGGTTGCGCAGGAGACACCTGCGGTGGTTAAGAAAGCTGCCAGTCGGGCATTGGCGGAGGGGGCTTTTTCAGAGGCGATACCGTTGTTGGAGCAGTTGCTCGACTGGTTTGGCGACAGTGACACCTCAAGTGTGCAGGCGCAAATGGAGACTGTCCGGTTCAGTCTGGGAATGTGTCATTACATCATCGGCGAGTTTGAGCCGGCGAGGAATGCGTATCAGGACTACCTTAAGCACTATCGGCGGGGACCCAACGCGGATAAGGCGGCGGCGTACATTGGTGACACGCACCGTTTTCAGAGCAAGATGAAGGAAGCGATCAACGCCTATACTTACGCTCTTAAGAACTATCAGTACGATAACGACTGGCACGCGGACATTGCGGCATCGATGGCGAAATGCTATCTGGCGGATGAGAACTGGCGTGCCGCGATACCGCTACTTATCGATGTCTACCGTGTGGCTCCTGACTGGGATCGTCGCAATTGGGCGGCATCGTTGCTGGCGATGAGTTATCTGCATGACCGCCAGCTTGAGAAGGTGTACGACATGATGGCGGTGCTTTTGCGCCCGCGCTCTTTCGCATCACGCAGCATTGCGCTGAACCTGGCGGCACTTGAGGTGGGTGATGAGTTATTTGCTGACGAGAAATATCGTGAGGCGCTCTGGATATACAGGATTGTGTATCCGCATGACATGTTGGCTCTGAACAACATGATCTATATTGATGAGCAGGAGAAGAGGGTGAAGCGGTTGCGCAGACATCAGGGCAATATCCGCAAGATTGTGCGTGCACAGGAGAACCTTGGGCAGGTTGAGCAGGAGATTGAGGCTCTGGAGAAGGTGAAAAACTACGACAATGAGCTGTTTTACCGTGTGGCACGTTCGTGCATGGAGATTAAGCGTTACCGTGAGTCCTGCGAGCTGTTCTATCACTTATATAAGGAGGGGTTTAAGGAGAAAGCGGAGGAGTGTCTCTATCTCTCTTTCACCAGCGCGGGCGAGCTGGTTCCATTTGATCGTGCGCTGGAGACGGGTCTTGAGTATATGAAGGTTTATCCGGGAGGCGAATACTACGACACCGTGTCGCTGATGGTGGCGCAGTTTTACTCCAAGTTGCACGATTGGCCGAACACCATCAAGACGCTTCGGACGGCGTTAGAAGTGAGTCCCGAACATGAGCAGATGGCGGAATGTATGTTTCTGCTCGGATACGCATTGTTTATGGAAGAGCAGTTTGAGGAGTCGGCGGACTGGTTGAGGCGTTTGATTGATGGTTATCCCGCCAATGAGCGGATGGCGGATGCCACCTACTGGCTTGGTATGGCGCTGTTGTTCGACAAGAAATACGAAGAGGCTGTTCTGCCGTTTGAGGATATTGTGCATGTTTATCCCGACTGCGTATATGTTGAGGATGCCAGTTTCCGGAGCGCGACCTGTGACTATGGGATAAGTATGTATGAGAGTGCCGAGAAGAAGTTGAACAATTTCGTGGCACTGTATCCAGACGGCACACTTGCTGGCGAGGCGTATGTTATGCTTGGCGATATTTCCGGAGTTTACGGTGATTTGCACGCGGCTGTCCGCAATTATGCCAAATCGGCGGAGTACGACATAAACATCGAGCTTTACAATCACTCCATGTTCCGTGCCGGCGAGATGTTAGACGAGATGGCAGACTACGAGGGGCTGGTTAAGCATTTTCAGGATTATCTGGAGCGTGCCAGACCCGGCTCCAACGCGCCGATGGCGATGTACTGGATTGGCAACGGCTATTGGAAGCTTGGTCAGCACAAAAAGACGCTCGACTTCTATATGAACGCTATTGTGGAGTTCAGCGACGACCGGATGGCGACGGGCGTTGATCTGATAATTGAGGAGTGGCTCTCGAAGATCAGTGGTGCCGAGAATTCTCTCAAGGTTTCCGGCTGGCGAGCGGTTCGACGTCTTATCCGCAAGGCACTGGATGACGAGAAGATGACGATGTTGCTTCGTGTTCAAAGGATGTTGCTCTACGACAGCACGGCCAGCGCGGAAGAGAAGAAGAGAATTCACGCATTTATTATGAGGGATGCCTGTATTCCCGATGCCAGTGTCACCATTCTCGAGATGATCGCCGACGAGGCACTGTCGAAAGATGATAAGGAGCTGGCTCAAAAAGCGGCGCACGAGATAGTTGATGTGTTTGCCGAGACGGATACGGCACTCTATGCTCGTACGATTCTCGCCCGTGCAGCCATGGAGAGCAAGGATTACGATGCAGCAATCTTGCAGCTAAATGTTATCCGTGAGGTTTTCGCCAGTGCTCCGCAGGCGGCGGAGGCTCTTCTTATGCTGGCCGAGATTTATGTAGAGCGTGGGCAGTACGACGAGGCGGACAAGAGCTATAAGGATGTGCTGGGAGTGAAGAGCTGGAAAGAGAACTATCCAGAGGCTCTTTACGGTCGTGGCGAAGTGGCGCGTGAACGGCGGCAATACGCCAAAGCGGCGGCGTACTATGAGCGCATCTACGTGATGTATGGGTTCTACAGGGACTGGGTGGCGAAGGCGTATCTGGCGCGTGCCGAATGTCTCGAAAAACTACGTGAGTATTCCAAGGCGGTGGAGGTGCTGGAGGAGATGCTGACAAACGATGATTTGAAGAACGGACCGCTGGGATCGAATGCCGAGAAAATATTGAAAAGAGTAAAGGAACGCGCGCAATGAAAAAGCGTGAAATATACGAACTGTTTTTGGTTGGCGTGCTGATGCTGGGAGTATCGGCGTCGGTCTGCGCGGGGGTTAAGGCTGAACTCGAAACAGAGAAAGGTTTTAAAAAATACCTATTCATCAGCATGAGCCCTGACGGGCTGGTTTATCGTCCGCCAAATGTCCCTGTGGGGGTAACGGCGACGTTGCCGTTGAACCAGATTATCTCGGTTCATTTCGGAGTTAAGTATGACTATAAAGCGGTGTTTATGGCGGAACGTGAGCGACGGTGGACCACCGCTGCACGCCTGATATTGGAGAGCGTGATGCCGACGTTGCCGTTTATGGCGTTGCCGGAGAATGACGCAGTTGCTCCGAGCTTTGAAGCCGCTCAATATCTGGAGCGTGCCGCTAACTACTATATGCGCCGTGGTGATTTGAAGAGTGTCGCGAAGGCCAGGAAACTTTACGGGCAGGCGTTGAAGATTTTTAGCGCGGTTGCCGGAGCCGATTGGCATTATCTCGCTGAGCCTGCGGCGTTAAAGGTCGTCTGCTGTCAGGTTGGCGCGGGCAAGCTTGACGATGCGTCCGCAGGTCTGCGCGAGGCGCGTATTCCCGAGCCTTATGACGGAGCGTACGGGCAGTATTGGCTTGCGAAAGCGCGTCTGCTTCTCGCTCAGGGTGATGCACGCGCCGCCTGTAGCGCGGTTGCCAAAACGGTGATTTTTGACAACAAGAATGTGTCGCTCTTTCCAGACGCGCTCATGCTGTTTGCGCATTGTCACGAGGAGATTATGGAGTGGCATCGTGCTCGCGACATTTACTATGAAGTCTTGCGTCTGTTCCCTCGAACGGAGTGGGGGGACACAGCGTTTGAGCGGCTCAAATATATAATGGAGAATGGATTTACAGCGGAGAAGGAATCGGCTAATATCGCGAAAGTTTTTTTCGGGATTGATGAAGATATGAACGCGCTTGCAAATGAATTGATTGAAAAAAGAGAAAAGATGGGTGAAAAACTGAAATAAGGAGCACCGTGATGGTTAAAAAGAATCTGAAAATATTTATAATGCTATGTATGCTGGTGACAGCCTGGGTCGTTGTTGCCCAGAACACCGCGACGAAAGAAGATGCCGCACCGAAAGATGAGCAGACATCGGTGAAGAATGGGCAGGTGAAAAAGACCACGGTGCTGGGTCTTTGGAAAACCGGCGGATGGGCGATGTATCCGATCGGGTTGATGTCGGTCGCCGGGGTTGGTTTGATTGTTTTCGGTTTTATGAATACCAAGGATGACAAGATGGTTCCCTGGGACATGGTTCCTGAGCTTCAAGGAGGGATACAGCGACTGGATTTCAGCTCTGTCGCCGCGATTTGTTCGGGTAGCCCCAACATTATGACCAACATTTTGAGTGCCGGGGTCTCCAGGGTGAGCAAAGATCACATGGAGATTTCCTCAATTGAAAAGGCGATGGAGGAGGCGGCGGTTGAGGAGAACACTTCGGGTTTGAAGTCGATTAATTATATATCTATCATCGCCAGTATCGCGCCGATGATGGGGTTGTTGGGAACTGTTTCTGGTATGATCAAGGCCTTCAATAAGATGCAGTTTGGCGGAATGGGGAATCCAGAAGCGCTTGCAGGCGATATTGGCGAGGCGATGGTGACGACGGCTTTTGGGTTGCTGGTTGGTATTCCGGCTATGTTCTTCTATTTCTTTTTAAAAAATAAGTTTATCACTAATATGTCGAAAATCGGTCGCGTTCTGGGTGATTTGACACATGAGATGGAGCTTGCATTCAAGTCTGGTAGCACTGGTCTGACAGTTGCCGCGTCAAAAAGGGCTGATATTTCGGAAACATTCACAAATGCGGCGGAGCAGGAATAGCCAAAAATGAAAACCGTTTTTGAAGACAAAGAAGAGGCCAAGTTTGAGATGGCACCAATGATTGACATGGTGTTTCTATTACTGGTGTTCTTTATGTGCGCTTCGCATTTGACCCGCGAGCAGAAGCTTAAACTGGATATCCCGATAGCCAGCAAAGGGGTGGTTCCCAAGGAGCGTCCTGATCGCTGGATAGTGAACATCACCAAAGACGGAACACTTTACAGTGGCAACATGGAGGTTGAACTCAAGACCTTGAAAGATATTTTAAAGGTGAAGGTTGAGGAAAATCCGAATCAGAAAATCTACCTGCGTGCGGATGCCGACACGCATCATAAAGAGGTGAAGGCGGTGATGAACGCCATGGCTGAGGTTGGTATTGACGGTTTCATATTCGGGGTTTACACGCCCGGTTCTTAAGTTTAGAGATTCTGGAGAGTTATGAAGTTAAAATTGGAAGAGATGGATGAGCCCGAGATCAATATGGCATCATTGATTGATATGGTTTTTCTGTTGCTGGTCTATTTTATGGTGGCTGCCAGTCTACAGAAATCGGAGGCTGATCTTGGCATTCGTTTGCCGGGGATGATAGCGCAGAAGCAGAATGTAGAGATGCCTGACGAGCAGATTATCGAGGTTAAGGACACGGGGCACGTCATATTGAACGATCAGCAGTACGACACCCCTGATTCGGTTGATCTCCCGAATCTGGTTGGTACGCTGGTGCGTTACAGACTCTCGTGCAAGTCCGCCAAGATACCGGCGTTGATAACAATCATGGCGGACGATAACACGCGCCATCAGCGAGTGATTGATGTCATGAATGCATGTGCAAACGCGGGTGTCAAAAATATCACTTTTAATACATCTGGTGAGTAGAAGAAAGGTTGTGTTGAATGAAATCTAAATTATTGTCGGGACTTGGTTATTATCGTTTGTCGAAGCAGCGGCGCAAGTTGCTCACAGTCATTCTCTTTGGTAGTCTTATCGCACATTTGACCGCATTGCTGATATTAGGGTCGTGGGTGGTCATCAAAAGCATGCGCGATGAGGAGACGGTCTTTGTGGCTCCGCCGCCGATGAAGACCTATGAACCGCGCAAACTTGAGCACAGGGTCAAGGTTCAAAAGCGGCAACGCAGTTCGAGTCGTCCGGCGATGACTCCGAGGATGGTGGCGATGCGACCGACCGATTTTTCACTGCCCGAAATAATTGCGGATCCCAAAGTGGTGAAGACGACATTTCAGCCAAAATTTCGCGCCGTTCAGGGAAAGGGCATGGGGATGGGTCTGGGCACCGGCTACGGGCTGGGCGGGTTCGGGCTGGGTGTGTCGCAGTTTGATTTCTTTGGAATCCGTGGACGTGGCGACAAGATCGCCATTCTCGTCGATATCTCCACAAGTATGGTTGCGCCCAAGCGGGGTGGGGAGAAGGGGTACAGAAGTGTTCGGCGGCGTGTAGAGAAGGTGATTGATGCCCTCTCGGAACAGGCACTTTTTAACCTGATCGTCTATGCCGACGCTTCCAGCGCGTATGACAAAGGTAAAATGGTTATCGCCAGTGATGCAAACAAAAAGAAGGCGAAGAGTTTTCTGCGCGGATTCAATACAAACGGTGATTACGGGCTTGCCACAGGGAATCTGAGTCCGAGCGATATTGGAATAAGGGCACTTGGCGGTGAGACACGGCTGGACTTGGCGTTGACCGCCGCGTTCGAGCAGAACGCGGATACGATTCTGGTGATTAGTGACGGGTTGCCGCGTGTGCGGAGACCAGTTGTTGTGACGGAGCAACAATACGCGGCACACGCCCAGCGTGTGGCTGAATGGAATAAAAAGAACGGTGCGGCATTGCGTGAATTTGATAAAAACCGACCGCCTCCTGTGTATGCGACAAAAAAGGTGTGGGTGCAGAAAAAGAAAGATGGTGTCGCCATTGGCAAGGGGCATTGGGAGACGAGAAGAGTTCAGACAAACAGAAGAAGCCGTCCGCATCCTCCGGGCGGACCTTCCACAGTGGCGTTTTGGACACTTGGTGATTTCAAGCGACATTTTGGACTGCTCTACGATGAGTTGTACAAGAAACGTGGCAAAAAACAGCCCGTTCTTCATTGTATCGGCTATAAGATTGATGACTCCGGCAGTGTTTTCCTGAAGGGTCTTGCCAAGACATTTAAAGGACAGTACAGACGAGTTGGATCGCTGGATTGATTTTTGACTGGAGCGAAAAAATGAAAAAGTATGATTTGAACGCTGTTCTCGGGACTTGCGCAGTGCTGTTGTTTGGTCTCTGCGTATTTTTCTGCTCTGCAGTGCCTCCGCCGATTAAAGAGAAGATCCCGGCAAAAAAGCCGATTCAGGTTAAAGAAATCAAAGATGTCAGCGTGACAGCCGACCCTCTCACAAAAAAGCAAAGGGTGGTTGTGAATATTCGTTTCATGCCGGCGGAGACAAAAGATTATGAGAAGGTGGTGTTTCAATGCACACTTCGCCAGATATTCGAGATGCCGGATGCGAGCAAGGAGAGCGGGAAGATAATAAAAATATATGAGCCTGTAAAGTTTGAGTACATTCGCAAAAATGTGAGGATGGTGCGCCAACTGGCCAAATATATTCATTTCCCAGTCCCGGTTGGATTGGAAGAGTTGCGCGAGAGTTACGGGAAGTTGACATTCAGACGCAATATTCCTGTTACAGTTTCGCATGTTAAAATCATCGCGTACATCGACGGTAAAGAGGTTTGGGCGATTGAGGAGGATGTGAGGAAGGTTGAAAAGAAGGATATGGAAAAGACCAAAAGATCGAACATGATGAGGTAGGGGGGTGGAAGATGGGTGTGTTAAGAGGAAGAGTGGGCCGTGCCCCTATATCGGTGGTTTTGGCGTATTTCATGCTGCTGACCAGCGTGTTTGCCGTCGCTGTTGTGAACACGGATACCGATAAGTGCAGGAAGCTTAAGGCGGAATATCAGAAAATCGCGGTGCGTTATCCAGTGGTGCGTAAAAAAAAGATAGAAAAACTACTGTCGGACTACCTGGAAATCTCTAAAAAGCGTTATGCTCAGGAGAAAGCGGACTCCAATCTGGCGGGAATGTCGTCGGCCAAAGTTGCACTGAAGATTTTGAAACAGGCGACGATCGACTTTGGCGAAAAGGGCGATTTTGAGTTCCCCGACAAAATAAGATATGAGCAGCAGGATTTCTTCAGTGCGATTCAGAAGCACAAAACAGATATTGAGAGTGGGCTGGACGCGAGAAAAGAGCGATTGAAAAACAACACCTTTTCACGTTTTGTGAAATTGATCCGTGCGCAGGGGGGTGATGATGTGGATATTCCTGTATTACGACAGGAATTTGATGAATGGATTAAGGATGAGGCGGAGAAAAAGAATGAAGCGGAGAAAGTCTCCGAGGTGAAGAAGGTTGTCGCTGCCGACCTGGGCATCGATCTCTCGAAAAGTGGTTTTGCGGACATCAAAAAGGGATACAGGCAGGAAAAGGCGAAGATGGATTCTTTGCGGAAGAACGAATTGAAGAAGCTGTTGGAAAAGAGAAAGTCCGAGGCGCATACGTGGTACTCCGAACAGAAAAAGGTGCGGAATATCAAGGGAATGACTATTGCCCGCAAAGAGCTTGAAATTGTTGAAGATGCGTTGACGACCATGGAGAAAGACGGTCAATTCAAATTGCCGTCCGAGAAGGATTTAAGGCGTGAACTACAGGAATATATTCGCATGCTTGAAGCGCGAAAGGGTGAGATTTTGACCATCCTGGCTAAAAGAGAAAAAAGTCTGTACGAAGAGAGCTTAAAGCGGTTTAGTGAATTGGCGCTGAGACAGTCCAGTAATATTAGCACCGGAGATATGGCGACGGTTTTTGGTGATTGGTTGATTGCGGAAGATTCGTCGCCGCTCCAGACGCGTGCGATGAGTTCAGCGAATGTTAATTCTGGAGCGCATTCTGATTCACCATATTTTGCCAAAAAAGGGAGATGTGCCAAATGGTTCACCATTGGTCAATGGAGAGTGAAGTCTGCGGGAATGGATGTCTTTCAGGTACCGCTTTACGATGGTTCAAATAAAGAGGGGGTGAAGCGCAACGTTCAGTTGGGAGGCACCTCCAAATGGAGTTATCATCACGTTGCCGATCTGAATAAGAATAAGTTTTATGCATTCAGACTGAAGAAGATAAAAGGGGCGACACCTGTGAGTGTTGTGGGATGGCCAGGTCCTCAAAATAATTGGTGTTTAGAGGTTCGGACAGATCGGGGCAGTAGCAGTTTTGGATTTGAAATTCAGGCTGGTATACTTGTCGATAAGCATGGGCGAGTGCTCAAAAATAATTTTGTCACTGTTCCCGTAACAACCAAGCCCGCTGGCGCAAGGGTCTATATTGACGGCGAGCGTTACTATGTGCCGGGTGAAAAATCTGTGACACCGCTTGTTTTAAAACTGAAGCCAGGCAGACATAGTGTTATCATGACCTTTCCAGGGTGTCTAAAGAGAAAGATAAATAATTTTGATGCGCGTCGTGGTGGCAGGTTGCAATATGTGTTTAAGCGTGAAATAGATCTCCCCGGGCAGATTGTTAAGGTGTCATCAGCTAACACCTGGGTGAGAACAAGGGTGAATATTAAAAAAGGTGACAAAATATGCGTTTTCCCCACGGGCACATGGTCGTGCGGCAGCAAAGGTGAGTCTGTGGGACCAGCGGGATATTCAAAAGAGAAGTATCCTCATTATTACGGTGGCAATTTACGTAAGTTCCCGAAAGCGAATTACGGGGCACTGTTGATGAAGGTTGGAGAGAAGTATTATGGTGCACAGTCCGATGTTGAAGATAAACGAGCAGTGCCGATCACAGGACTCAAAAGCGTGAAGGCCGAGACGTGGGGTGAACTTTGGTTTGATGTCAACGAGAAAGAGGGTCCTGATCAACGGAGGGATAATCGTGGAACCATTGATGTCAAGGTTGTCGTTTTACCAGGGGGCAAAGTGCCCATCGATGAAAACTGATCATTTTTGATTTGCAATACGTATGACTTCTATGTACACTTCCACCCGTTGTAGTTTATCACTAGACGCGCATACTGTCTTTCTGCGCGGGAGGGTTATGACATGAATACGTGTTTTCAAGTTGCCGGCGGTCTTCTTTTCGCGCCTCTTTCGGGTATTCCCGAGGGGTGGGGCAGGCTGATTGCGTTGATTATTAGCATTCTTATCTATTTTTGGGTTGTTGTGGGGTTTGCAAATTTGGCGAATGACGCGATGACGACTGGTTGGCGTCCTGTTGCGGGTTGCGGAATTGCGCTTATATTTCTTCTTTTAGGAATGGCGGCGGCCAGAGTATGGATTGTTCCGCATGTCTCTGTGGTGTCTGATACGGTTGTGATTTTATGTTCAGCAATTATTGTTGGTTTTGCAGTTGCAGTCCCTTTGCTGGCGTTTCTTCTCAAACTTCACTATTGGCAGGCCCTTATGGCATGGGTGGCGGGCTTGGCGATTGGGTGGTGTTCCGCCTATGTGTTTGTGTTGATATGGGATGCTTTCGCGAGAGGAAAGGGCAATACAAACAAGTTGCTCGACCATAATAAACAATTTGAGAAAATATTGAATTAGCAACCTTAATTATGCCTGTTGAGATAGAACGCAAATTCCTGGTGTCTGATTCGAGTTGGCTTGACGAGATTATCGATGAGGAGGAGATATGTCAGGGTTATGTCTACTCGGATGAGTGTATCTTCCGCTTCCGAATAGCCGGGGAGAAGGGGTTTCTGACGTTAAAGGGGGATACTGACGGCATAACCCGTCCGGAGTTTGAATATCCCATTCCTGTTTCCGAAGCCCGCCAGATGATAGAA
>CAYTQP010000050.1:0-17494 GCA_964440175.1 uncultured Verrucomicrobiota bacterium | reverse complement strand
AAGTTATGAATGTGCAGATAGAGCGTGTCACCCTTGATTGTCGATTCACCCCAGGCGTGAACCGGCAGGACGGTCTTTTGCGTGGCATAGATCGCCACGCCGTTAACCCGCATCCACGCCCCAATGCCTTTCAGTATTTCGCGATCGACTTTATCAATTGTTCCGTCCCCTTTTGGTCCGATATTCATCAGCAGATTGCCGCCGCGAGCGGCGGCCTTTGAGATGAGTTTGATGAAGTGAGCAGACGGTTTATGCGATTTGTCCATGCAATGATAACCGTAGGACTCGTTTGTGGTGGGAATGGCCTCCCAGTCACCGTCAACCGGATAAAATTCAGCGGGTCGGTCGCATGTGTTTTTGTAGTCACCTCCGCCATCTTTAAAATCTCCAGCTTTGCGCAAACGTCCATTAACTATGACATCCGGGGCGATCTTGCGGACAAATTCCATAATTTCGCGGTTATCTTCCGGTGGCAGTTTGTGCGGGGTGTCAAACCACATGATGTCGGGCTTATAAATGGTGAGCAGTTCCCGTATCTGCGGAATGCTCTTTTTTTCGACATAGTTTTTATGGATGTTTTCAATCAGTTCGGGGTGCGCCTCCCACCATTTTCTACCGCCGAAAAGATGGCGATCACCACCGGGGTTTTCCCATTCCCAGTCATTGCCGGGTCCGTTTGGATCGCCCCAATCAAAGGCGTGTGAGTAATAGAATCCGAAACGTATTCCCTGCCGCTTGCAGGCATCGCGCAACTCCCGCATTGGATCACGGTGGAACGGGGTTTGTTTCACAATATTATAATCACTGACCTTTGAATCATACATGGCAAAGCCGTCATGATGTTTAGCTGTTATTATAAGATAACGCATGCCCGCCTGCTTGATCATTTTGACCCAGCGGTCCGCGTCGAACTCGACAGGATTAAATTTCTCCACAGCCGCACGGCGATACTCGTCCTGTGTTATCTTCTGAGAGCGCTGAATATGCTCCGCGTACCCTTTAACAGGTTTGCCATTCCAGATTCCCTCCAACTGAGAATACACACCCCAGTGCATGAAACAACCGAATTTTGCCTCCCTCCACCACTGCATCTTCTTGTCGTGTTCCGTCAAAACACCGTGCTTCAAAGTTGACGGCGACGCACAGATCGCCTGCTCGCCAACCGCCTTATCTGCGATAACAACACTCCACGCATCATAACTTCCCGCTCCGACAATCACACCCAAAATAACAGCCATGCAAACTTTCAATCTCATCATCTTCATCTCCATTAATGTTTATCATATCTCAAAGATAACACGCATTTCAAACACCGCAACACTCTATCCTCTATGAACACACTCGACACACCGACCGAAAAGGACGTAGCGCAAAACAGCCTTCAGGTCAAGCCAAAGAACACAAATTGTGCCCATAGCATCACAAGATTGCCGGGTTTGCGGAGGCGAAAAAACCTTTCTGCCCAAACTGCTTCTGATGCCGGGCGCGAAATGCGGAACCAACTACTCCGCATTGATCAACATTGCAGGAACACTGTTCAGTCGCTTCCATATCAAGGGTGTCCTCACAATGCTTGTAAACCCCGATTCGTATAACAATCGCGACAAATACGGCAACGGCGATCCAACTTAAGCCTACAATCCAAGTCCCGTGCGGTCAGGGTTTTCAGAAATTCAGGTCTCTTTGTCTCCGCGTGCCATAACGACCCCACCAGTCCGCACGAGTTCAACCATCTTGAACTGACGCAACAACTCAATCGCCGCATCGATCTTGCCTGTTGCGCCGGTAATCATCAGAATCATGGAGCTGGGGGTCAAATCAACCGTCTTTATGCCGAAATGTTCAACTATCTGAATAACCGCTGTCCGCTCAGCCAGTTCGCCCGCAATAACCTTCACTAGTGCCAGCTCCCGCAACACTGCGTCATCACCAGTGTGTTCGGTGCAGTGAATCACATCAACAAGCTTGTTAAGTTGCAGGATCATCTGCTCCAGTTTAGCGTGATCGCCAGCTGCGGTGATTGTCATGCGAGAGTATTCACCCTCAAGCGAGGAGGAGACAACCAGCGAATCTATATTGAACCCGCGCCGTGCGAAAACATGCGAAATTCGCGCCAGAACACCAGGTTTGTTGCTCACATAAACACTTAAAGTGTACATCATCTTTTCCCTCAAAACTGTTTTGTCATCATTCATAATCTAAACTCCCGCTCAAGTTGAACCTGTTGGCTTTTCGAGTTGTTCACGCGGTTGCTCCAGCAACATATCCTCCAAAGGTCGACCAGCCGGAACCATCGGGAACACATTGTGGGTCTTATGCACCTCAATGTTAATAACCACAGGACCGTCATTATACTCAAGCGCACGTTTCAAAACTTTGCGTATATCCCCGGCACGCTTCAGATTGAAGCCCCTGGCTCCGGGATAACAGTCCGCCAGTTTCGCGAAATCGGGATTACCCTCCAAATCCACTCCCGATGTTCGATCATTGTAGAACATCTCCTGCCATTGCCGCACCATTCCGAGATAGTGATTGTTCATAATGAGAATCTTTATCGGAAGCTTGTGAAGCGCAGCCGTCGCCAGTTCACAACTCGTCATCTGGAACCCGCCATCCCCGCAAATCACGCAAACTATGTCGTCCGGACATCCAAACTGCGCGCCGATCCCCGCCGGCAAACCGTAACCCATCGTTCCCGCTCCGCCCGAACTCAGCCATCTGTTTGGTCTATCCATGTTGTAAAACTGCCCCGCCCACATCTGATGCTGTCCAACATCCGTGGCGATTATCGCATTCCCCTCCGTCATCTCGTAGAGTACCTCCATAACATGCTGAACCTTCAAGCCGTCCTTTTTACGATACTTGAACGGATATTTCCTCTTGAGCGCGGTGATTCTCCGTATCCATATGTCCGAATCCAAACGCCGGACATGCTTATTCAGCTCCTGAAGAATATCCAGCGCGTCCCCGACACAGTGGTGATGACACTCAACCATCTTGCCTATCTCCGAAGGGTCTATATCGATATGAATGCGCGTGGCGTTCACGCAGAAGTTCTTCCCGTCTCCGCATATTCTGTCATCAAACCGTGATCCAATGGATATTATCAGATCACACTCCACTGCGGCCTTGTTGGCGTAGGCACTGCCGTGCATCCCCAGCCAGCCCAGAGAGAGCGGATGAGTCTCGGGGAACGCCCCCTTCCCCAGCAGGGTTGTCGTAACTGGCGCGTTCAACGTCTCCGCCAGCGTTTTCAGCTCACCCTCCGCCCCGGCAATGAGTACCCCATGTCCCGCCAAAATCAGAGGGCGCTTTGAACGCGACAGCGCGGTGGCGATCTCCCGGACAACAGCTATGTCCACCGGTCGTTTACCATCGCTGAAACCCGGCAAATCCATCTCCTCCTCAAGTTCACCGTCAAACCGTCCGGCAGTCACATCTTTGGGGAGATCAATCAACACCGGACCGGGGCGTCCCGAACTGGCAACATGAAACGCCTCGCGAACTACGCGCGGCAGATCATTGGTTTTCTCAACCAGATAGCTGTGCTTCACCACTGGCATCGTAATTCCAAATGTGTCAGCCTCCTGAAAGGCATCCTTGCCTATCATCGGGCTTATAGACTGCCCGGTCAACACCACTATCGGCACCGAATCCATTTGCGCCGTCAACAAGCCGGTTATCGTGTTCGTCGCACCCGGTCCACTCGTAACCAGAACCACTCCCGGTTTCCCGGTAACCCGCGCATAACCGTCAGCCATGTGAGTGGCACCCTGCTCATGCCGAGTGAGTACCATCTTTATCTTCGTGTTCATCGTGATCATCGCGTCATATATCGGTATAACCGATCCACCGGAGATGCCGAATATAAACTCCACACCCATTCTCTCCAACGCCTTAATCAGAACCTGCCCACCATCAAGTTTCTCTGTTCCCATCTTCTCTTCCTCTTTTTTGTGATAAATTTCAGCCAAATTACACTCTATCTCGATTTATTGCAACAAAATAATACGAGAAATTTCATAACTTTCTATAAAATATTATTTTGTTGACATATATCTACCATGTTTCGTTCATAACTTCGTGGCAGTGTGTTCGGATCAGGCGGAGCTGCAACCAGCGCAAGGTTGAGATATGTGAAATTCCGAAAGAACGGTCAGGCAAACGTACACCGCCGCTACGTAAAAGACCTGTGTCATTCCGGTTGCACCACCCGGCATTCCCGCATAGAGTCATTCTTTCTCTATTTCGCGTAAACGCCCCTTTCGCATGAAGCCACAAAGCTTTCTGTGGACGATTTAAGGTCCTCCCACTCAACACGAATCTTCTCTGCCTCATCCAGATCTATTTTCCCGTCGTTGTCGATGCTCTCCGTGAGGACATCCAGTAGATCAGAAAATTCACGGACGATTTTGCGGGTCATGTGCAACAGAGGAATTGCGTCATCCTTCTTAAGCGGTGCATTGGGGACAAAACAACCGTCGGCCTGACGGCAGAGCCAGGCAATCGGACCGGAATCCCCGGTCAGCGCGTAAATTCTATGCAGACGGTCCAGGGGATTGTCCGCCCCGCTGGCATCCTCGGTGTCTGTCGGCTGACACCACTTGTAGATAAGCGATGCCGACAAGCCCAAATCGGCCGCCACAGATTTCACTCCCAAATCGCTAACAGACTTTTTAAGAACTTCACTCGAATTCATCATATCTTCCTGTCTCCAAATCAAATTTACCGCACCGTAATCATAATCGTCGCTCAAAACAATTACAAGTTGCACGCATTTTTATAACACCATCGCACAGCACAACCGGCGAACACAAACATCTTTTTTTCATCTTTCCTAAAAACTGTGGCGCTAAGTTTATGATAAGCACAGGGCAAATCACCGCTCTGTTAAATCAACCTTTTTCAGATAGACCCGCATAGCCAGCGTGTTGACTGTCAACGTGAACAGGCAGACCCCCAGAGCCGCGCACAAAAACACAGCGCGATACTTGTAATCCTCCGGGATCATCAAAATCAGTGCCACCGAAAGTGCGCCTTTCAACCCGCCCAGATTGAGAACATGCTGCCAGGACATCGGCAACCGGAGTCCGCCAAGCCGAAACGCTGCGCTGAACCCGTACACCACCACACTGCGCGATATCAGCAGAGAGATAATCACAACCGGTATAATTATCCAATTTATATTGTAGTAGTGCGCACCAATCGCAACACCAAGAATAAAAAATAGAATCGCGTTTGCCAGATCACCCAGAAACTTCCAAAACTCCCGGTAGAACTCAATCTCGCACCGGGTCAGACCTTCCGCTTTTCGCAGTTTATTGAATCGCCTGTGAAACACCAGCGTTGTGGACATCACCGCAATAACTCCCGAAATTTCCAACAAGCCCTGCGCGATACAAAAAGTAAGATAAACAATCAGCAACGGTAACAACGCGCCGACAAAATGATCCTTCAGCGCACGCCATCGGTGCATCACTCCAGCCCCGATAAAGCCGGTGAAAGCTCCGAGCAAAACGGCACCCGCCACCGAAAGCGCGAAACCCGCAACCCCTTGCCGGAAAAAAAACTCCCTCCCCTCAATCACCTTGCCGCTGATCAACATAAAGAGTATCACCGTTGTGCCGTCATTCAACAGAGACTCCCCCTCAATCAGCGTCTTAAGCCTCTCGGGAATCGGGAACTGCTTAAAAATAGCAGAGACTGCCACCGGGTCTGTTGCCGACATGATCGCCGTGAAAAACAAAATGTCGGTCCACGGCATATGCGTAATCAGACGTATCGGAACCGCCATAACATACATGCTCACAAGAATACCCGGCACGGCCAGAAGAACCGCTGGCGCACTCTCCCGTAAAGCTATATTTAAATTCAGTTTCCTCGAAGCGTCAAAAATCAAAACCGGAAGAAAAATATAGAGGATAATATCCGGTGTCAACTTAATAACCGGCAGGCCGGGAAGGATTTCTTTGCTCAAAATTCCATAACCCACACCAAAAAGCAACACCCAGCAGACGTATGGCAACCGCGAGAAACGGAAGTGATGCTCAATCGCGCACAGTCCGATCAAAAACAGACAGGCAAACACCAGACTCTTCACCAACTCATCCATAACCCCTCATTCCCGAATACAAAATGGAATCAAAACCAGGAAACAAGCTAGCAAACGAAACCCGTAAAATCCACCGCTTAGTTCATAAAACACACATACCTCTCCAAACCGACGACAATCAGTTGCCGCGAGGCTTTTATCATCCTGTTTTTAATTGTCCATACACTGGAACTCTGGCATTATGTACACTCCAATGACCGGACTGTCACGGTACGGATTTGTCCGAACGTTGGAACTTTGGAAACGGGTTTTATCCGAACGTTGGAATGGTGACGAGTGACAGGTTCTGAAATATTTTTTCTTATTTTCGCGATGATCGGCGGACTCGCGCTCTTTATATTCGGAATGGATGTGATGAGCGCGGGACTGCGGGAGGCGACCGGACACCGTCTGCGCAAAATTCTGGCAAAGGCGACACGCAACCGGGTCGCGGGTGTCGGGTTGGGAACGGCTATCGGCTTTCTCGTGCAGAGCAGTGCCTCCACGGTGATGATTGTGGGCTTCATCAACGCAGGGCTTATGACCCTCGCCCAATCGGTGCCGCCAATGCTGGGTGTCAATCTCGGAACAACGCTCTCCATGCAGCTGATCTCCTTCAAGCTGGCGGACTACTGCTTTGTCGCCATCGCCGCCGGATTCATCGTCAGCATGACCGCGCCACGCCCATCCGTCAAGGCGATCGGTCGTGCGCTGATGGGATTCGGGCTTCTTTTTCTCGGCATGAACACAATGAGCGACGCAATTCAGCCCTATCGCGAGGTCTTCGCCCCCTGGCTCGCGCACGCCAACGGCAGCACACTCCGGGGAATGCTTACCGGGGTCTTAATCTCTGCGGGCATCACCGGCGTGATCCAGAGCAGCGGTGCCACCATCGGCATGGGGTTCGCCCTCATCTCCTCCGGCGTGATTACGAGCATTGAAGGCATCTTCCCTATCATTGTCGGTGCCAATATCGGCACTTGCGTGACTGCGATGCTGGGAAGCATCGGAACAACGGTCGATGCACGACGCTCCGCGTTCTCACATCTCTTTTTTAACATCTTCAGTGCCGCCGCCGCAATCGTGGCAGCTCCGCTCTTTTATCGATACATGCCGACAACTTCCGGCGACTTGATTCATCAGGCCGCCAACGCCAACACCACCAAAATGCTTTTCAGCATCCTGATAATTCTCCCGCTCACCCCGCTATACGCCCGTATTGTCGTCAAGCTGACACCATCGCGGAAAAAGCCCATGTCGCCGAGTTTTCTTGACGACACCCTGCTGAACCGTCCCGAAATGGCAATCTACGCCACCCTGCGTGAACTGCAACGGGTCGGCGCGATATGCGTGGAGAGTTTTCAACTGAATTCAGATTTTATGCTGAAACGTGAACGCCGTATAATGCGCCACATCAAGATTTCGGAAGCGAGCATCAACGACATCAAAACGGCAATGAAAGACTTTGTGACATCCATCACATTCCGCCACCTCTCCAAACGTCAAGCCATTCTTCTACAGCATGTCGATCGTTGCATGTCCGACATAGAACGCATTGGCGATCATATCGACAAACTGAGCGACATAACAGAACGCCGCAGTCGACTCATATCCGCCCGTTTCAGTCCTGAGCTCCTGGAACTCTGGTACGCCCTTCACAGGGCAAGCGCGAAAGTGCTGGAACTCGGCATAAAATCGCTCGATCCCGACTGCGAGAATTTCAACGCCATGGGAACTATGCTAATTGAGACTCACGCCGCCTATCGCGAAATCAGCGTACACACAAGAGAACAACTCTACACCATGATGGCGGAGAATCAGGTCACACCCATCGCCGGAGTCTATTTCCGCGACTACCTCTCCGTATTTGATCGAATGGCAAAACATATTAAGAGCATAGCCCAGGCGGAACAACAGCCTTATTTCCGCATAAAACACCGCAAACTGGATAATATCACCAACGTTGCATCCACTCTCACACCGCCGCAAACTGTTAATGCCAACAAGTTCCCGGCAGATATGAAAAACGGCTGACAGGAGAATATTACTGATTGACTCACCACGATCACTGGTGTAAACTCAATGGCGGTCGATGTACAGCGCGTTATTTTAAATGCGATTGATTTATTGAGAAGTTGCATAATGAATACACTAAAAAATATATTACTGAGAGCTACAGTGCTTCTGGGAATCTCTCTTTGCGGTTGTTCCAAACCGTCTGCATCGATGACGACTGAACTGAAATACTATCCTGCTGACAATATGGACGGGCTTATATCACGTAAAGACATAACCTTAGACAAAAAGGTCTCTGTCGACGGCAATGATTCACTGCGCATCACAGTCAGCGAGCCGACAACCATCCGCCTCTACGAAACAGGTGATCTGAATGTCGAAAACGTCATCATCATATACAAGGCCCAACTGCGGACACACAATCTTGACGGTAAAGCCCACTTGGAGATGCTGTGTCAATTCCCCGACAGAGGCGAGTTTTTCTCGCGCAACCTGCAATCTCCAATCAGTGGCACTCAGAAATGGTCGCGCAAAGAGACCCCATTCATCCTGGGAGACGGTGAAAATCCAAACAATATAAGACTGAACCTGCTCATCGACGGGAAAGGCACCGTCTGGATCGACGACATTCACCTCATATCAATTCCTGCTCCATCGGGCATGAGTAAAACATGAACTCCAACCTTATTGTCACTGCTTCTGTTCTCGGCGGCATCTCGGTTCTGTTGTTTTTCTTAGGAACGATCTTCTCCGCCACAAAGAAAAAACTTGAGTTTAAGATACACGAGAAATTCGGGCATCGGGAACTGCTCGGAGCAACCACAGGCGCAAATCTTTTCGGTCTGAAATCAGCGGGATTCCAGCAAATCCGGGGCAACGGCGCGCTAATTCTCACGCACGACAAATTGGTTTTCCTCCGAATCGCCCCCGAAAAGGAGTATGTGATACCGGTTGACTCTATATTGAATGTCTCAATGCCCCGCTCATTTAATGGCAAATCTGTTTTCCGCTCCCTGTTGCACATCAAGTTCGCCGCGAATGAGGGAGAAGACGAGATAGCCTGGGGGCTGAAGAACCCGGAGGTATGGAAAGATGCCATCGACGCGCTTATAAAACATGCCAATTCCTGAAATCCAGGCTGTTGACAATATATCTCACATCCTGTAACTTTATCTGGCATGGAATTAAAAGATCTATCTAACGAAAGGATGCTGTCATGAGATGTCCAAGATGCGGTGGTGAATTGAGAACAATCACCTACGAAGGCTCAAACATTGAGACATGCCCGGACTGCGAAGGCGAATGGCTGGATCGCGGAGAACTTATACAGATCGTCAGAACCGTGGAGAAATCCTTTCCTCCCGAGATGCGGGATTCCCTCGACGCTCTGAACGAGAATATATTCACAGTTGACGAATCGCTCCAAAATCAGCTGTCGTGCCCCAAATGCCCCGACACGGAACTGAATCGTTTCAACTATGCGAGTTCTTCCGGTGTTGCCCTCGACAAATGCCCGAAATGTGGAGGGATTTGGCTGGATAAAGACGAACTGGAAAAAGTTCAGATACTTGTTGAAGAGTGGCACGGCAAGGCAAAAGAGACCGCCGCCGAATTCGCCCCCCTCCTCGAAAAATACACGGCCGAGGCGGAGATGCAAAACAAAAAAAACGGAGGCATGTCGCGATTTGGTTTCATAAATGCAATTCTGAGACGATTTTAACCCGCACTCTTCATCGCCCGTAATCGCGCAAACACATCTGCATTGGCAGAATCGGTCATTTTCAGGAGCTCTCTAATTTCACGAGAGTCTGGACGTAAAAACGGATTTGTCTCCCGCTCTTCTTTCATAAACGACCAGACCGCCGGACTCTGCCGTTCGCGCTCCGCACGCGCTGCCAAGCACTCATTCCCCGGCTCAACACTCAACGCAAACTCCAAATTTTCACACGTATAGTCATGTCCACAATAAACTCTGGTGTCATCCGGCATACCACGCAAACATCGCAGCGATTCCCACATCAACTCACTCATGCCGCTGAAGACTCGACCACACCCGCACAAAAACAGTGTGTCGCCAGTGAAAAGAATACCTGATCGCGACTCGTAATAACATACATCAGAATGCGTATGCCCCGGCGTGCTAATCACCCGAAACACCCTGTCCTCAAACACAACACTTCCGCCGTCCGCAACAGCCTCCGTGTCTACAATCCGGCAACCCGTCTCAGACTGAAGCCGTGCACAACCACCTGTGTGATCGCCGTGCGGATGCGTAACCAATATCAGCTCCAGATTCAATCGCTCCCGTTCAAGCAACCGCAATATTCCCCCGGCCTCTCCCGGATCCACAACCGCCACCGACTTTCCGATAACAGCCAGATGAATCCAGTTGTCCTCCATCGCCCGCAACGACTCAATTCGCATATCTTCGCTCATCGGTAAATCCATATTTTCTCTCATCCTCAAATCTCACGCCACAAAAACAGCAAGACTAACGGCAGGAATATCGATTCCTGTGTCGGCACAGCATTCGATCGGTCTCGCGGAGGAGGTCTGCAATGCGAGTCTCCACGAACAACCAGGCGCGGCAGGTATTTTGAAATTCTCCGTTATCGTCGCCGCGTTAAAAAGAACCAAGATGTGCTCGCCTCTGGCGGGACGCATGACAAGGGCGAGAGCCTTGCTGTCTGGATTGAGAGTATGCCCGGACTCCGCGCACCACTCAACACTCACATTCTCATCTGGCGGACCAGCGAGAATGGGATGCCTTTTCCTGAACTCGATAATCTCACGGGTGAACTTACAAAGTTCAGCGTTCTCCTCCATCAACCCCCAGTCGACCCAGGATATCGCGTTATCCTGACAATAAGCATTGTTGTTTCCCGCCTGCGTTCGCCCGAATTCATCTCCTGCAAGCAGCATCGGTATTCCCCGGGAGAGAAAAAGTGTCGCCAGTAGATTCTTTTGCATCCTCAAACGTTCGCCCAAAACCGCAGTATCATCTGTTGCCCCTTCAACGCCGAAATTCATGCTGTGGTTGTGATTATTACCGTCACGGTTTCCCTCACAGTTCGCGAGGTTGTGTTTTTTGCTGTGGCTAACCAGATCGCGGAGCGTAAATCCGTCGTGACTGGTTAAATAGTTCAGGCTCTTACGCCATCCGAGATCTCCGTACAGGTCAGCACTGCCCCCCACCCGTACAATAAATGCGTGAGTGCGGTTGCTGTCGCCACGCCAGAAGAGACGGAGGTCATCGCGGAATCGGTCGTTCCATTCCGCCCAACGTTCGCCGTCAAATTTACCCAGTTTATAGAGTCCGGCGGCATCCCACGGCTCGGCGATGAGTTTTGCCTCGCTCAAAACCGGATCATTCAAAATACGCTCCAGCAACGGAGGCGATTTCATCGGGTTTCCATCCATTCCCCGATAGAATACCGCGCCAAGATCGAAGCGAAATCCATCGACACCCATCTCCGCGAACCAGTAGCGCAGGCAATCGACAATAATATCCTGAACAACTGGATGATTGCAGTTGAAAGTGTTGCCACAACCGCTGAAATTGCGATTCGCGCCCCGTTCATCAAGCATATAATAGACCTCTTCATCTATGCCTCTGAATGAGTATATCTGTGAAGCGGACTCGGCGGTGTGATTGAACACCACATCCAGAATAAGCTCAATGCCCGCCTCATGCAGCGCATGCGCCATCTCACGAAACTCTGCCACCTGCCCGCCCCGCCCGCCGGATGCGGCGTACTTCGAGTTAGGGGCAAAAAAAGAGACGGTGCTGTAACCCCAGAAATTCCTCAGTTCAGCACGCGCACCGCCCTCAATATAAAACTCCATCTCATTGAACTCATGGATCGGAAGCAACTCAAGCGTTGTAACGCCCAGACTGTTGAGATACGGAATTTTTTCAGCAATGGCGGCGTAAGTCCCCGGAGTCGGCAAATTTGAAGAGGCACGGGTATAGCCCCTGAGATGAGCCTCATAAACAATCATCTCTCGCAACGGAATACGCGGACGATTATGCATATCCACTCTTCCCTGTCTCGACATAACAACACATTTAGGGAAATACTCACGGCTTACACCCCTGCCTGAGAGAAGCCCGGTCACGCTCCCCCACTCTCTTGGATCGCAGACGGCGAGTGCGTACGGATCCAGCAGACGCTCCTCCCCGTCAACGGAGTAAAGATAGAGTTGCCTTTCGCGAATACCCGGAACTGTTACCTGCCAGACATCATCCTTGCCATGCGTCATCTCCTTCTCCAACGATGGAGCAGCAGATGTCTCCTCGTCAAAAAGTAGCAACTTCACCCGTTCAGCGTGCTGGCTGAAAAGCCGGAAACAGACTCCGTCCGTCTTAACAACAGCTCCAAGACTACGGCTGAATTTTACGGCAAATTCACTCTTTTTTGACTCTTCTTCAGACACCGCCATCTCCTTTTCGTATTATTCCGTAATTATCTCAAACGCTATCTCTCTGCTTCTGAGTTCTGTATCCAGATGATAACGCATAAATCTACCTAACAGGGCGCATATCTCCCCCGTCTGTGCGGGGCTACAGCGCGTTCGACCCGCCACCTTTGAATCCTCCGCCTGCTGCCAGCACCGGAGCATGGCGATGGCAGACGGCGAGACAGGTCTCCCCGACTCCCTGCTGACGGCAGTGCAGCTTTTGCAAAGCAATCCTCCATGTTCGTTCGAGAATATCTCGTCGCGCCCTCTCTGTTTCAATGCGTTCCCGCAGGATGAGCACGAATTCAGGCGGGGGGTCCAACCCAACAGCATCATCAGCCGTAGCTCGAACCAGAAGAGCGAAGCAGCAGTCGCACCATTCATTGCGAGATCATCAAGTTTTGCGTCGAGCAAAGAAAACAACTCGGGATGCGGAGTACCCCAGGGCGTTATTTTCTCGATCAAATCACAGCAGTACGAGGCCGCCGCGCAGGCACGCCAGTCCACTCGAAACGTTGAACGTGTTTTCAGCGGAGAACATTCGCGTGCAGTGTGAAGATGACTACGCGCATTTGAATAGAAGAGAAGCTCACAGGTGTAAAAAAGATCGAAACGCCCGAAAAACATGCTCTTAGGACGAAATGCCCCTTTAATCATTGTCGCCCGCCGCCCATGTTCGCCCGTGAGCCACACGACTATGACGGAAGTGTTCATAACCTCGATTACGCGCAGCACTATTGCGGTTGTTTTTGTTATTCGTGATTGCATCAGGAGAACACGCCGATAAACGCCACCGTGATTCCATAATAGATGAGAAGCGCCAGAATGTCATTTGAGGCGGTCACAAACGGTCCGGAAGCTATCGCTGGATCAATTTTAAAACGACTGAGAATCATCGGTGTGTACGCACCGAAAACTGCGGCGAAACTCATTGCCGAGAAAAGTGCCAGCGCAACTATTCCCGCAAGAGAAAAGGAACTGAATAACGATGACTCGATACCCCGGGCGAACATAATACTAGCCCAAACCGCAATGGCAACACCACACAACCCGCCCATTATCGCGCCAGTTATAATCTCTTTCCGCAATATCTTTGAGAGGTCAGACATGTCCAATGTTCCCATCGCCAGCCGCCGCACAACCAGGGTTGAGGACTGAATACCGGTGTTGCCGCCCATTGCCATTATTATGGGCACAAAGAGAACTAGCATCGTAACATCCTGCAATGCAATGAATTTACGTAGTAGCAGACTGGTAACAAATCCTGTGCAAAGTGTGATAAGCAACCATGGCAACCGCAACCGTGCGGCACGCAATGAAGAGGAATGCTCCAGTTCCTCGTCATCTGAACCGGCCAAACGGAATATATCCTCCGACGCCTCATCCTCGATAACGTCAATCACATCATCAACCGTAATCCTGCCGACCAACCGCCCGTCGTCATCGCAAACCGGCAGAGAACTGAGGTCGTACTTACTCATAAGGTGCGCGCACTCCTCCTGATCCATATCCACTTTAGAGGCGATGATATCTCTGTCCACCAGATCGGCAAGACGCAAATCCTTGTTGCGCATTTTAATCATCTCCCACAAACCGATCCGCCCGATCAACACATCCGTGCTGTTCACCACATAAGCATAGTAAAACGGTTCATCCTCATCAAGCATAGCAATGCGGTTGAGTGCCTCATCAACCGACAAATGCTCGGGAAGCGAGACAAAATCGGTCGTCATAATCCCGCCCGCAGTCTCTTCTCCATACTGCATCAGTTCACGGACATCGCCGGACTCATCATCCTCCATAAGCGACAATATCTCGCTGGATCGTTTCGCTGAAAACCGCATAAGGACATCTGCGGCATCATCGGGATACATCTCATCCAGAATTCTAGATATTTTTACGCTGTCCAGTGATTCAAGAGCGTGGAACTGAGGATTATCTTCAAGTTCCGCAAGCACCTCCGGTTTTTTATCCTCCTCAACCAACAAAAACAACCTCGGCAGATTTTCGTCGTCCGCCCGGTTTATTATCTCCGCAATATCGGCCACGTGCATCTCGGCGAAAAGAGTTTCTATCTCTTTCCAGCGCAACTCTTCCGCAAGTTGATTAACTAAATCGTGATTATTTCTTTTCTCCATTTAACCACCCATCCTCTTTTCAGCCAGAACTTCGTCAGCGAAATCAGTATTGGCAACCCCACGCTTCAGAATACGCACAGCCTGAATCTGCCTCTCCGTCGCAGTCTGAACCGTTATCTTGAAACCCTCGCGCTCCACCGTCTCCCCGACCGCCGGCATGCGGTTGAAGACACTGAGAATGAATCCGCCCACCGAATCGTACTGATCCGACTCAGGGATTTCAATCCCCATCATCTCGTTCACCTCTCCGACCGGCTGGCGAGCCTGGATGATGACAGAACCGTCAGGCAACCGCCGGACTCCGGGCGCATCTGCGTCTGATTCATCTTGTATTTCGCCAATCAGCTCTTCAATCACATCCTCCAGCGCAACCACTCCCGCAGTCCCCCCATACTCATCAATCACAATCACGAGATGGGTCCGCTTTAACTTCATCAACTTAAAAAGCTCCACAATCTTCATCGACTCAGGAACAAACATCGCCGGACTCGCTGCCGAGGCAACCAGCTCATCCTCACGACCAAGGATCAACATTCGCATCAGCTGTTTAACATGAACCATACCGCAAATGTCATCCAGGCTTTGATGAAAAACAGGGAAGCGGGAGAAAGGAATATCCCGAATACGCTCCACACACTGCCCAATAGTCTCCGTATCCTCAACTGCGGTGATCTGAACACGCGGCGTCATAATCTCATGAACATCGGTGTCGTCAAACTCGAACACGCTCCGGATAAACTCCTTCTCGTGCTCATCCATATCCAAAGAGTGATTCATCAAAGACATTATCTCATCTTCGGGTGTCGGACGATCTATAGCGTCGGACTTCATAAGCATATACTTTTGAATCAATCGTCCGAGCGAACGCAGGGGAATAATAAAAATCAAAAAACAGAAAGACAGCACAATCACCAATGGCAAAGTCATTGCCGAAAGCCTGTCGGCATAAACCTCCGCGACAATATTTGGCAACATCTCATTAAAAAACAGAATCAGGATGGTCATCAGCGTAAACAATATCAAAACAGAAGAAATCGGCAACTCGCTAACATGATGCGCCTGACACAGCAAAACCACCATTCCGATTTGACATATCACCACCGAAAGTGAAAGGCTGCTTGTCAAAACCCACCACCGTTTCTCATATGCCACGACAAGTTTTTGAAGACCAGGATATTTGTACTGCAACCGCCCCACTCCCGCCTCCGCCGTCTCACGAAAAGCGCATAGTAGAATCTTAAAGAACGTCGCCACCCCCAGACAGATAAGACTATATATTATGTACTTCATTTTAAGCTGTGAATTTAATCCGAAATCAACTATCTCTACTTGCGCTCTATCGTACACAATGAATTAAATCTTTCAACATAATGAACAAACAAAAGCAAAAATACAATATATGGACAATCGGCTGCCAGATGAACACAGCAGACTCACGCCATCTGGCAAACTGCCTCGAAGGGTTCGGATATGAGTTCACCGACAACGCCGATGAAGCCAATCTGGTTGTCCTGAACACCTGCGTCGTGCGTGCCAGTGCGGAGAACAAGGTGAATGGCAAACTACAATACATGCAAGGACTGAAAAAACACCGCCCGGAAATCAAGATCGCACTTATGGGCTGCTTCGTCGGACGCGGAAAAAACACTGCGCTACGTGAACAATTCCCGTTTGTGGACATCTTCCTGCCACCATCCGACATCTCCCCCATTATTGAGCATCTGGATGAATTCGCGCCACCCCGGGAACAGCAGGAAGAACCCCCTCTCTCATGCACCAGCAAAATGAACGACAGCGGACACCTCGCACTTCCTGCCTCGGCTGGAAACGCCGTTTCCGCCAATGTCCCTGCGGTTCTCGGATGCTCTCACGCCTGCACATACTGCATAATCCCCTACCGCCGTGGCCGCGAACACAGCCGTCCGCGCACGGAAATCCTGAAAGAGGTACGCTCCCTCACACTCCAGGGCGTTAAGGAGATCATACTCCTGGGACAGATTGTCGATCGCTACGGAGCCGACTCCGATTCCGAATACGATCTGGCCGACCTGTTGCGCGACACCGCCGCCATAGACGGTGTTGAGCGAGTGCGCTTCCTCACCAGCCACCCCGGCTACATGACCGACCGCATCATCTCCGCCATCGCGGAAGAGGAGAAAATCTGCCCGCACTTCGAGCTTCCATGCCAATCAGGCAGCGACAAAATACTCACCCAAATGCGTCGTGGCTACACCGCCGACGAATTCTCCCGACTTGTCTCCAATATCCGTCGCCGCATACCCTCCGCCGCCATCAATACCGACATCATTGTCGGATTCCCCGGCGAAACCGATGCGCACTTCATAGAGTCATACCGACTCGCCGAAGAGCTACGCTTCGATACAATTCATATAGCCAAATATTCTCCGCGCCCCCAAACCTACGCCGCCCGCCACCTGCCCGACAACGTTCCCGAAGAGGAGAAAGAACGCCGCCGCAAGATGCTGGACAACCTCCAAAACACTATCCTCACAGAAAACAACGCCCTGCTCCTCGGCAAAACTGTCGATGTGCTGGTTGACGGGAAAACCCGGAAAAATCAACGCTGGCGCGGACGCACCCCTCAAAATAAAATAGTCTTTTTTGAAGACAGCTCCAATCAGCTGGGTCAAATCGTCTCCGTCAAAATCAAATGGACCGGTCCATTCTCAATGATTGGAAACAAGATCTGACACCCCCGATAGACAGAATAGACGCTTAGCCCGAATATTGCATGAGTAGCTGATGCTTTCTTGCAAAGGCGCAATAA
>CAYTQP010000049.1:0-17501 GCA_964440175.1 uncultured Verrucomicrobiota bacterium | reverse complement strand
TTTATTGCGCCTTTGCAAGAAAGCATCAGCTACTCATGCAATATTCGGGCTAGAGGAAGCTATAAACCTCAAAATTTATCCAGGGCTGAGAACCTTTTTCTCCGAGCAGTTATCCAAACTCTGGAAGATAGAAGCCTCTATTTTAACGGCTTTTCGATCACTTTGTATCAATATCCCGGACAAAAACATCAATTTTCGACATTTCCGCTATCAGCCATCAGAACGCCTGTCTCTTCAAAATCTGAATTATTATAAATATTTTGTTGTTGTTGTTTAACAATTATTATACTAAAATATGCGGTTATGAAAAAAATATTACAGTTTACGGTGTGTTTATTTTTCTGCATTGCGTTTTCGTTGTTTGCGGAGGAGACGGCAGATTCTGCCGATTCGGGGGCTAAATCCGGGGCGCAAAAGACGCGGCGCAACTACAATCAGCGGCGTTATTACAATAAAACTGTAACTTTCGGTGATTCTCTTGATCTGAAGACCGATATTCCTGAAGATAAACCGAAAAAGTCTGGTAGCATTTTTGGCAACAACAACGAGAGCCCTGCTCGCGACGATGCCATCTCCCGTGATCGCTCTGCGCGGCGGCCGTCGCCAAGGAAACAGAATCCCGCTTCTGAGAATGATTCCAACAACTGGCTGGTAGATGCGTTATTGAATACTAAAGGAGTCAAGAAGGGGGATGTCGCGAATGGCGACCATACGAAAATCGGTAGCGATGACGACTGGCTGGTAAACGAAATAACCGCCTTAAAAGACCGTCGTTCATTTTCCATAGCTGATACGAAACCGTTTGCTGGTGAGAAGCAAATGGACGATTCGCTTTCAACCGAAGAGAAGGAGGGCGCATATAAAAGTGTTTTTACCTCTTTGGGAGGAACGGATGCCAACGAATCTATATTTAAGACTCACGATGCCGCAAAGCGGGGGATGTACGATGTATTTAAGTCTTTGAACCCATCTTCCGACAAGACTTTTGATCAAGCGGATAAATACACGCTTTCGTCACCGAACGCATTTATCGATAACACTGACATATCGACCCGGCACTCCTATGACGCATCTGGTTTCTCCTCGTTTGGCGACATTGCGCCTCAGCGTGGTTTAGAGAAAGAGACTAACGAGAGCGGTGTTCACTCCGACTATTCCTCATTCGGGCGGAGAAGAGAATTTTCGACAGCCCATTTGTTTGGCTCCTCGTTTGATTCATCATTTGACAATGTTTCGGACACTAAATGGAAATCACCTTTCGACACCCACCGTTCCATTAGCTCCTCCAAAAATTTTGATCAACCCGCAAAGTACGACTACAAACCTGTGGTTTCTTCCGGCTTTGGGGCAGGTGGCTCTGACAGTACTTATTCGCGTTTCTCTAAAAACCCTGTGTATAAATCGCAATTCGATGACAAGAGAACCATGCCACGTTCGGTTAATCAGTGGGATTGATTTGAGCAATTAATAAGATATCCGCTGTGAGTGCGTATCGCACGTCATACTCTTGCGACAAAGGTTATGATGTAGATCAGGTGATATCATTCGGGGTAATTTTAACCAAAACCACTCCATGGCGGTCGACTGGTGCTGAAAAACTGTCTTTAAATACACCAAGATTTTTTTGTCGCCACAAATCCCTCACTTTTTGTGTTTTTTCTATTCCCAAATCGCGCCAGTTGACAACTACTTTATGCTTCAGCTCGCCGCGATTAAAAAGTCCTACGGTCATCGAGCCATCCTCCATCTTTTTGGCCCACACTTCGCGGGCTCCATCCAGAGAGACTCTATGCGCCTGTTTGCCGAGCGGATCCTGATTTACTTCCAACACTTCATCATTGGTGAGCAATCCCAGCGTAAAGTCGTCAAGTTCTGTCATATCGCAACCAATCAGAAGGGGGCTTGCCAGCAGACACCATAAACTGATATGAGTGTACTGCTCGTTTGCCGTCAGGCGGGTCGTCCGCAATTGCGGTCCCCATCCGACTTTTCCGACAACCAGCATATCGGGGTCATTCCAGTTGCCAGGACCGGCAAAATGGTGTAATCCGTTTTGAGCAAAGCCTATAGAGGACATACTTCTCCAGTTGTCGGTGATATCGCCAGTTGTTCGCCAGCAGTTACCCCCGACAGTTGCGCCCCATGCCGAAACATTTCCTCGTCCGTACTGGCAGAGGCTGTAGACGATATCTCTGTCAATCTCACGCAGGGCATCACGCATCACGAAATATGGTTTCATCAACTCATATAAGCTCTGGTTTTTCGCAATCTTACCATAGGAGCACCAGTCGTATTTAAGATAATCAATTCCCCACTCCGCAAATCGGCGGGCATCACGCAATTCGTGTCCGTAGCTTCCAACGCAACCGCCGCAGGTGCGGGGTCCAGGCGATGAATATATCCCGGCCTTCAATCCAAGACTGTGAATGTAGGTGACAAGTCCGGTCATATCAGGGAATCTCGGATTGCTGTTTATGTTGCCGTTCTCGTCGCGCGGTATTCCCTGGAGGGTTGGATCTTTGGAGCCGGGCTTAATCTCCCAGTAATCGTCTATATTTATATATGTCCAACCATGATTTATAAGTCCGCTCTCGCGCATTGCGTCGGCGGCTTCACGCACTTTTTCAGCACTGACATCGCTTGCGAAGCAATTCCAGCTATTCCAGCCCATTGGCGGTGTTAGCGCAATTTTGTCACCAACCGCGATGCGCAATTCCCGTTCGTCTTCACCAAGCGCATTTTTCGCCTTTAGCATTATGTTGCAGTTCTTTTTTCCCGATGGGGCTTTTCCCGAAATGAGTCCTGTTTCGTGATTGAGGTTCAACCCTTCCGGTAAACCTTCCGCCGAAAATCGCATCGGACGGACACCTGTTGCCGGAATCTGGAACGTGAACGGGTGTCCCGGACGCACGCCGACAATACGCGCTCCGTTTATGCGTGGCGACAGAGGTGGAGGGGGTGTCAGTATAATTTTCTCCTCTGACGAAACGTCTATGGCAACGGGAGGCACACCAGAAAATTCGAATTTAGCATCCGCCCAGTCGGCGTGATCGTAACTGATTCCGTCCCCGGCAGAACTGACTACCATCACCAGAACATCAATGCCGGGGATATCAATTTTCACCTCTTTCGCGGGTTTTCCGTTTTGGCAAATGCCACTGTTCCACAACTCTTTGCCGTCGCCGAATACCGCAAATATTACAGAGGATTTCGTGGTGCGGACTTCATCGTCAATGCCGACATGTGCACTGAACTTTGCCGTATTCCCGGCAAGCAGGATGCACATTCTGCTATCGGCGTGTGTTCCGACACCCTTTTCAAATTTCCTGCCGCCGATAGAGAGGTGATTCCCGTCAACCGAGCGATTTGCAAGGGGCTTGCTCCAGCCTGATGTCATTTTTGATATATCCAGGTCTGACAACCAGACAGTCCCGGCGTTTACACTCAAGACTACACACACACACAAATAACACACTGCCGCCCATAACTTTTTCATACACTATCTTCTGTTCTATTTACGATCACCTCTTCTATTGATTGTTCTACATATTGCAAATCTTCTCTCATTACAATTCTCTTTTCCCAAGTTTTTGACAAACCGTCCGTTTTTTTGTGGTCAAATACTTTTGTGGTGAGTGGGGGTGTGATATGGGCGTTCTGATCGGCTTCCATTTTGTCATGGATTGGCTGGTGACGAATGCAAGCTGATTGCAGTTATCTCTTTTCATGTGAGTTTCCTTTCTTATGAATAATTCAGGTTAGAGGGACAGCCCCTGTGAGGATTCCGTCGGGTTTTGGCAGGGGAGGTGTTGTCCGGACAGAATCCACAACTTCATGATCTCCGCTGAAGTCAAAACCATTAACTTTGTAATCCATCATAAAACCCGCATATGTCATTCAACTTGCATACAGACGTTCTTCCGTGTGCTTTTTATCTTTTAACCCTCTGTAAAATTTTGTAAAAAGCGAGTGAAAGAAGGGACAGAGAGAGATGATCGAATAAGGCGGCGAATTTATGGATGAAGGAATAAGACTGATAGCGGTTTTGGTGGGGGGGTATGTGCTGGGATGTTTCTGTAGTGCTTACTATCTTGTGCTATGGAAGACCGGACAGGATATTCGCACGTTGCATTCGGGAACAGCCGGGGCGAGAAACGCGGGTCGGGTGCTTGGCAAAACAGGGTTTGTTCTCGCTCTGAGCATTGATATTGTTAAAGGCGTACTGGCTGTGCTGATTGCCCGCTGGATTCTACCGTGCAATTCGCTGAGTGAGATGCTTGGTTTTACGGGCGCGGTAATTGGACACGTTCTGCCAGTACAACTCTCGTTCAAAGGTGGCAAGGGGATCTCTGTCGCCGTTGGCTCCATCGGTATTATCAATCCTTTTCTTCTCGCCGTATTAGCCACTGTTGCGGGGGTGGTTTTACTCGTTATGCGACGCACCAGTCAGTGTGCGGTTATTGCGGTGGCTCTGTTGCCCCCGGTCGCATGGTTATTGTGCGATGATCTGGTGCAGAAGGTGGGATTTACGTTTGTGGCTGTTGTCGTTTTATTCTTTCATCGTAAGAACATCCGTGATATTGTGCGCACGTACACTATTGGGGAAAACGGATAAATTATGGATAAATATATATTTAAAGAGGCTTCCGAACCTTGGGAGATTGAGGAAGTTCACAGACTGAACTACCGCACGTTTGTGGAAGAGATTCCCCAGCACGATCACAATGCCGAACACAGACTGGTGGACAAGTTTCATGATGAGAATACGTATCTTGTCGTTCTACAGGGTCGCAGTCTGGCCGGAATGATGGCGGTGCGTACGAATCGTCCGTTCTCGCTCGACAAAAAACTGAAGAATCTCGACTCCTATGTTCCGCCGGGTCGCAATCTGGCCGAAATCCGGCTACTCGCCATTGATCCAAACCATCGAAACAGTAAAGTTTTGACAGGGTTGCTCGGACTTCTATACAAATACTGCAAGGAACACGGGATCGACATGGGACTCATTTCGGGGACTGTGCGCCAGAAGAAACTTTACGGGCGAATGGGGTTCACTCCGTTCGGACCCCTGGTGGGTAGCGGTTCCGCCCTTTATCAGCCGATGTATGTGGCGATTGAGACATTCAATCAGTATCTGCCACAGGATCCGGAGAGCGGAAAGGGGAAGAAGGACCTTCCGGTGAACATCAATCTTCTACCGGGACCGGTGCAGATAAATGACACTGTGCAGGAGGCCTTCAGCAATGAACCGGTGTCGCACCGTGAGCCACGATTTTTAGAGGATTTTAATGAGACGCGCAAAATGTTGTGCGATCTGACCAGCGCGAACAATGTTGAGATATTGCAAGGCGGCGGGACGCTCGCTAACGATGTGGTGGCCATCCAGATTGCGTCTCTAAAAAACCCGGGAATTGTGCTGGCCAGCGGGGAGTTCGGACACCGACTGGTCGATCACGCCAGCCGTGCCGGGCTGGAGTTTGAAACGGTATCCAAGCCTTATGGAACACCTGTTCAGCGTGCGGATATTGAGCAGGCTTTGGAGAAGCAGGAGGGGGAATCCGGCTGGTTGTGGGCGGTACACTGTGAAAGCTCCACTGGGATATTAAATGACATGGATATGCTTAAAGATATTTGTGCCTGTCACGATATGAAGTTGTGTATGGACTGCACCAGCACAATTGGAACTATGGATGTTCAGCTGGAAGACGTTTTCCTTGCCACGGGCAGCAGTGGCAAGGGGCTTATCTCTTTTCCGGGTTTGGCATTAGTGTTCAGCCATGACACCGATATCGCTCCACTGAAGAGTGCTCCGCGCTGTCTTGATCTTGGCTATTACATGCTTAAAAAGGGTATGCCGTTCACGCTGTGCTCAAATCTGATCAGGGCGTTGCGTGCCTCACTCAGGAGTAAGGCATGGTCAGACCGTTTTCAGGATATCCGCCATGAGATGGCGACGGTGCGGCAACTATGTGAAAAGCACGGGATTGAACTGCTTGCACCAATCGATTGCGCGGCGGCATCAATTGTGACTATTGTTCTGCCGCCAGAGGTGAACTCGGTTGAGCTGGGCAACAAGCTCGCGAAGAGGGGCTACCTTTTGAGTTGCAACAGTGAATATCTGGCTGAACGCAATTGGATTCAGATATGCCTTATGGGTGACTCAATTGACTCCGATGCCGAAAATTTGATTCCACTGATAGCAAATCCGGACAGGATTGATGAGTAAAAACCAGAGAATGGATAGTTGATTGTATGACTGCAAAACGAAAAGGGCTGGGACGCGGTCTGGACGCTCTGATCAAAGAGATGCCCATTGCCGCACCAAAGACAGAGACACCTCAAAAAACAAGAGAGACAGAAGAGATACTGGTTGAGAAGATAAGCCGGAATCCCTTTCAGCCAAGGCATAAATTTAATATCAAATCGCTGAGCGAGCTGACAGAATCCGTCCGTATGAGCGGGGTTCTTCAACCCCTGCTGGTTCGCAAGAAAAAGAACGGATATGAGCTGATAGCCGGTGAACGTCGTCTGCGTGCGGCGATAGATGCGGGACTTGACCGGGTTCCGGTGCGAGTGATGAAGATAACCGACGAGCAGGCACTCGAAATCGCGCTGGTCGAAAACCTTCAGCGCGAGGATCTCAATCCCATCGAGGAGGCCAAAGGCTACCGCTCCCTTATGGAGAGTTTTAATCTCACTCAGGAGCAGGCAGCTCAACGTGTGGGTAAGGCTCGTTCGACAGTGACTAATGCACTGCGTCTGCTACGGCTGGTTCCCGAAGTGCAGAACATGATTGTCGATGGCGAACTCAGTAACGGACACGCCAAGATTCTCGCTGGGTTTGAGATAGAGAAAGAGCAGGAACTTCTCGCCAGAGAGGTAGTGCGAAAAGGGTGGAGCGTTCGGCAACTCGAAAAGGAGTCCGCCCGACGCAAACGCCCACCCCGTAAATCACGCGCATTCAGACCTGATATTCCCGTTGTTCAGCTCAACGACCTGAAAGACCAGTTGCAACGTCAGTTCGGAACCGCCGTCAGCATAAAACCATCAAAAACGCTGGCAAACGGTAAGCGTATAAAGGGCACAATAGAGATAGATTACTATGATGCCGATGAACTCGACCGCCTGTTGATACTACTCGGTATTCAGGATATTATATAACTAACATTCCGAAGCCAGTGAATCTTTGACGGAGACTTTGAAATGACAAACAACATCACTAGACGCAACGCATTGAGACGAACGAGCGGAGTTCTTGCCGGTTTGGGAGCTATCTCATTATTCCCAAACAACCTGTTTGCAGAAGAGGAGAGAAAAAACCTTTGGAAGATATCGCTTTGTGAATATTCTCTGCATCGGATGATTGCCGCGAAGAAACTTGATCCGCTGGATTTTGGACCATACACAAAACGCGAATTCGGAATAGCCGGAGCGGATTACTGGAACCATCCATTCGCCGACAAGGTGAATGACGACAGTTATCTCGCAGAGATGAAAAAACGCTCCGACGATGCCGGTGTCGCGGGTGGGGTGATTCTGATCGACGGAGAGGGACATCTTGGCGACCCTGATGAGAACCGGCGTGTGAAGTCCGTTAAAAACCACCACAAATGGATTGATGCCGCAAAGAAGATGGGTTGCTATGCCATTCGCGTCAATGCTCACTCCTCTGGCAGTTTTGAGGAGCAGATGAAGCTCGCTGCCGACGGACTGAGCCGTCTTTGTGAATACGGTGCTCAAAACAGAATCTCGGTGATTGTTGAAAATCACGGCGGTTGCTCCAGTAACGGAAAATGGCTGAGCGGTGTTATGAAACTGGTGAACAATCCAATATGTGGGACTCTTCCCGATTTTGGCAACTTCAAGGAGTACGACCGTTATCAAGGCACAAAAGAGCTAATGCCCTACGCCAAAAACGTCAGCGCAAAAAGCAGGGTTTTTGATAAAAACGGCAATGAGAGGCAAACCGACTATTACAGGATCATGAAGATTGTCTCAGACTCCGGATTTCGCGGTTGGGTCGGCATTGAATATGAAGGTGGCGGATACAGCGAGGTTGAGGGCATTAAACTCACCCTGGCACTGCTCAATAGAGTGCATGCCCGTCTGCTGAAGGAACAATCCCATACACTATAGATTTTTAACGAAAGTATAGCACATCCATATCAACTGCCGAATCCGGGTTTAATGATTGTCAGACCGTTGCTCAGGCGGTCATTTTTTGGTCTGCCTCTAATTCCGTACACCACTATGCGGTCATGACGACAAGCGTGCAGTTTGAGGTTTTCCCATAAAATCGAACCCGCTCCGGAACAAACAGTATTGATAAAATTAGAGCCTGTCCTATGAGGCTTAAGTTGTTGATTTAAAAGATATTGAGAATGAAAATTTTCGAACAAAAAAAGCAAAAAAGCGTGTTGCGTTTCGGCAAGCTACAAAACAAACCGGAGAACACGCAAATGAGAATGCCGTTTCAATCCGAGCTTCATCCAGAACTCACTGTGTGAATTTATTGTCGCCGGAAGGTTGTTCTTGAATGAGATTTTACTCTGCCATTAAAGCATCTGTCTGCCCGGCAGGACAAAGAGCATGGACAAATTTTCAAGCTACTGTCGCCCGGGCAGCGCCAAGCAACGCCGCCTCCGGGTTCATTATCACATACACAGGAATCTTGCTCACAAGCTCAGACATACGTCCCTTGGAACGAAAAGCGTGCATGAACCCGTCATCCTCAAGCAACGGAATTATGCGTGGCGGTATTCCGCCGCCCATATAGACGCCACCGCGTGCAAGCATCTTTAGCGCCAGATTCCCGACCTCCGCTCCAAGGAGAGATGCAAAAATCCGCATTGTCAACACGCATATCTCATTGGCGTTAGTGCCCCGCGAATACCGCTCAATAACAGGTGCCGCATCATCCTCATTCGCTATCTCTTCTTCCAGCCAATCGGGGACTGATGTACGCCCGCTCGACTTTAAAAACTCATAAATATTTGGTATCCCGCTCCCACAAACCGCCCGCTCAAAACTGGCATGCCCGAACTTCTCCGTCAGAAACGCCACCAACTCGCGTTCAATCTCCGTGTTTGCCGTCAAATCACTGTGTCCACCCTCAGACGGAAACGCTCGGTATCGGGATCCGCAACTCACCAGAAACGCCTCGCCAAGCCCCGTTCCTGGCGCAATTACGCTAATCACACCATCCGTCACCGGAACACCATCATTTAACACATGTAAATCGCCAGCATTCAGATGCGGCACTGCGATGGCGATGGACTCAAGGTCGTTCAATAATTTCACTTCTGTGAAATTAAACATCGCCCTCAGCTCCTTCGCGTCTACCACCCACGGCAGATTAGTGATCTCGCAACGGTCATTTTCAATCGGACCGGCAATTCCAAAAGATGCCACATCAACCCCGGATGCAATATCCTTATGTTTTCCAAGAAACTCTGCGACAATCTCCCCGAACCCATTATACCACACGCACTGGAAAACTTCTTTGCCTCTCTCGATAATCTCATTATCCACGAATTCATACAGTGCCAACACCACCTTTGTCCCGCCCACATCTCCCGCAAGTATCATAGCGTCTCTCCTTTATAGTTTCGCACTGTCTCTTTTTAGCGGCTTTTTAGCGGCTCTCCTTTTTTTTGCGGAGGGAATCAGGTATTGAGTTCGGTAACTTAATTTGCCGTCGTTATACTCATAGATGCGAAAGCTGGCCTGACGTCCCCAGAATCCCGCCACGGATGAAGAGACGTACATAGGAACATCGCCAATCCAATGAAATTCGTCGCGATGAAAATGTCCAGCAATCACGGCTTTCACATTGGCGGAATTGAGCAGTTTCTCCCATCTGACACGGATATCGGCATCCCATCCGGCATGCATTTTATTGTTGTAGAAATCATCCACCGAGGGGGTATGATGAAAGACGACAACTGGTTTTCCTCCAGCTCGTTTGAGTTCGGACTCCAGTATTTTAAGCGGTTCCTCGAATTTATCTTTAAACTCTACGGCAAGCGGTTCGGTGTATAAAAAGATGAAAACCACACCATTATATTCATAGGTATGGTTAAGTTGCCCAAAATTCCGCATGTATGTTTTTTTTGTCGCGGCGCAATCAGTGACAAGAATATCATGATTGCCCGGCAAAAAGTAGAGCGGTGGCTTCAGTTTTTTGAGAATATTAACGCCTGTCTGGAGGATATCCTTCCTCTGGATATTATCTGTCATTATGTCTCCCGTGTGTACGACAAACGCGATATCCATTGGGAGTCGATTGATCATATCCACAATTCCCTTTGTCCGCTCCTCATGGTCGCGCACACCGAAATGGGTATCCGTTATCTGAACGAAATGGAATGGTTCCGTCCCCGAAACAACACCGGCGATTAGAACTATAAGTAAAACTGCCGCAAAGCTGCGGCATGTCATTTTAATGCGTCTTTTCATAATTTTCGCTTTCTCCTGTACCAGATTTGCAGAGCAGAGTACAAAAGATCACTCTTTTCTGCAAGATTGAAACTGCGATTGAAATAACAATTGTTTTCCAAAGCTTCCCATTGCAACACGAAAGAATATATACTAATCTTTATCACATGCGGAAGATGCGTCGGTCGATGGTGTCGTACGGCGGTTCGCGTGATATAAAGAAACGGGGTGTTTATGAGTGAATTAAAGAATGACACGATTCTTAAAAAGGCTGTTCAGCGTGCGCACGAACGCAACATTATATTGCCGACCTTCGCACAACAGCGAGATCCCACGAAAATTCCAGTCGAAATAGTAAATGATCTGAAATCGGTTGGCTTGTGGGATATTGATCCGCTGAACCTTTTCCGCATCACCTGGAAGAACGAGGCTCGTCCCTCTGGCGGAGGGTTCTGCGAAGGAAACTGGGTAGAGTTTCCGCCCGAACTGACCGGTGTGGACGCACGTATCGTGGGGCTGGTGGGGAAATGGTTCCCAACCGGCGCGCATAAGGTGGGTGCAGCTTACGGTTGCCTGACCCCCCGGCTGGTCTCCGGCGGCTTTGATCCAACCACGCAGAAAGCGGTCTGGCCGTCAACGGGCAACTACTGCCGTGGCGGAGCCTACGACTGCGCGTTGCTGGCGTGCCCAGCCCTGGCCATCCTGCCGGAGGAGATGAGCAGGGAACGCTTCGACTGGTTGCGCGAAATCGGAACCGACGAAATAATCGCCACCCCTGGTTGCGAATCGAATGTTAAAGAGATATACGACAAGTGTCATGAGTTGCGTAAAGAACGGGGCGACGGTATAGTTATATTCAATCAGTTCGATGAATTCGGCAACGCCATCTGGCACTATCAGATGACTGGTGGCATAATCGAGGAGATATTTGAAAACCATTACCACGACGGCAAAACCCGGCTGGCCGGATATGTCAGCGCGACCGGATCGGGCGGCACGATTGCCGCCGGCGACTATCTGCGAACGCGATATCCTCATATACGAGTGGTCGCCGCCGAAGCCCTTCAGTGTCCTACTCTCTACCAGTTCGGATTCGGCGGACACCGCATCGAGGGTATTGGCGACAAACATGTACCCTGGATACACAACGTCCGCAACACCGATATGGTCTGCGCCATAGACGACGAACAGACAATACAACTAATGCGGCTTTTCAACGACCCAAAAGGTCAGGAATATCTCGCCGAATCCGGGGTTTCAGAAGAGACGGTAAGCCAATTGCATCTGCTCGGCATATCCTCCATCTGCAACCTCGTGGCGGCCATCAAAACCGCACGTTACTACGAGTTCGATAACCGCCACGTCATTTTCACGCCACTGACCGATTCGATGGATCTGTACGGCTCACGCGAAGAAGAGATGACCGAGAAATGCGGTCCATACACACAGGAACTGGCACGCGGTCATTTCGGACGATACATAGAGGGGATATCAACCGATCACATGCGGGAACTCAACTATCAAGACCGCAAGGCTCTCCATAACTTTAAATATTTCACATGGGTCGAGCAACAGGGACGTGATGTCGATGAACTGCGCCGACTTTGGGACGAGGACTTCTGGACGGAGATGTTCGCCCAAGAGCGGGTTGACGAATGGGATCGGCAAATTAAAGAGTTCAATAAAATGGTGCGAGAATTATGAGTTCCGAAATACTTACCCGTGCGTATGCGATAGAAGACAGACTGACCGACTTCCTCTGCGATATTGTGTCGATCCCGTCATTCAGCACAGAAGAGGGCGCTGTTATCTCTCGGATACAGGTCGAGATGGAGGCGCTCGGATACGATGAAACAACTATCGATCCAATGGGTAACCTGATCGGGCGTATCGGAAACGGTCCGGTTAAAATAGCACTGGACGGACATTGCGACACCGTTGAGGAAGGCAATTCCGAACAATGGAAGACTCCGCCACTCCGGGCGACGCGCAAGAACGGAGTCATATATGGACGCGGAACCGCCGACCAGAAAGGCGGACTCGCAGCGGCCGTGTACGCTGGAGCACTGCTGAAAGACAGAGGCATGCCGGAGAACGTTAGCCTCTATGTGGTCGCATCTGTTCAGGAAGAGGACTGTGATGGATTGTGTTGGCAATATATCGCGAAAGAGGACGGGCTGCGTCCCGATGTTGTAGTGTTGACGGAACCCACCAGTCTGCGTGTTTATCAGGGGCATCGCGGAAGAATTGAGCTGGAGATATCCACAGTGGGAATCTCATGCCATGGCTCGGCACCCGCACGCGGCGAAAACGCTATATATAAGATGGCTCCAATTATCGCGGATATTGAAGGGCTGAATGAACGTCTGGAAGCTCGCGAACCGCTGGGCAAAGGATCTGTCACAATAAGCCGCATTCAGTCGCAATCTCCCAGTCTCTGCGCAGTTGCCGACGGTTGCTCGATTCATCTCGACCGTCGCTTAACCATCGGTGAGACCGAAGAGACCGTTCTGGCGGAACTCTCCGCGCTGAAGTCTATCCACGCCGCCGGCGCGAAGATCGCCATCCCGAAATACAACCGCCCAAGTCACACAGGGCTGGTGTATCCTACCAGAAAGTATTATCCATCCTGGATTATTTCCGATGAATCAAAACCCGCGCAGGTGGCGGGTGCTGCTTACCGCAAAGCCTTTGGCAACGAACCCGAACGCGGTTTCTGGACCTTCAGCACCAACGGTGTCGCCACCGCCGGAACACTGGATATCCCGTCAATAGGGTTTGGTCCCGGTCATGAACGCTTCGCCCACGCCCCGAACGAGGAGATTGAGATTAAACACCTTACGCACGCCGCCGCGTTTTATGCCACCTTTGTTCAAATCTTCGCTGCAAATTCTCAGAACTGCGGCAAACCTGCGGTTTGACAGCTCAACTCTGCCCTGTTCACAATAAATTTGCCACCACGTTTTTTTATTTTCTATTTGACTCGAATTTGAAAATATGTTCACTTTCCACATGTCAGTTTAGCTTGTCCGCAAGCTTCGTGGCAATTTGTTCTGCGAAGCGAGAAGAGCGTGGTGAATTGCTTATGATAGTCCAGATTAAGTCAGATGCTTAAGGTTTCAGGAATTCTGGTTTTGACGGGGAAGTGTTCATTTGATCAGCGGAGTTGTTTTTTGAAAAAAGACGAGGAGTATATCATGCATAAGTTTAAAAAATTATTCATCGTATCAGTTGTTGCTGGTGTGTTTTTTTCATGGACACCCGCGCTTATTGCGGGGGCACCGATGAAAGGTCTCAGTTCAACATATAATCAATTATGGAGTCAGGACAGCATCGGTATTCCCGGCACAGGCGCGGCGGGTGATTCATTTGGAGCGGTGTTGGCGGTAGGTGATTTCAACGGAGATGGCTGTGACGACCTTGCTGTCGGCGCACCGTACAAAACGATAAACGGCAAAGATTCCGCCGGGTCAGTGAACGTCATATATGGTAGCCATACCAGATTGCGTTCGCTTCACTCCACCTTATGGCATCAGGATATTACCGGCATTGGGAGTTCCTGTGAAAAGTATGATAATTTCGGTCGGTCATTAGCTGCGGCTGATTTTAACAACGACGGCTATGACGACCTCGTCATTGGCGTACCGGGCGAAGAGATATCCGGCAAGCTTGATGCTGGTGTGCTTCATGTTCTTTTCGGATCAGCGACGGGACTTACCGCCACTGGGGCGCAATATTGGAATGAGAACAGTGCAGGCATGCAAGACAGCGTGGAGGAAGGAGACGCTTTTGCCGGGAGCCTGGCTGCCGGTCATTTCGACGGGGATGCGTATGCCGACCTCGCCGTAGGTGTTATTTCTGAAGATGTGAACGGAAAAAGCAATGCTGGCGCAGTGCATATTCTCTATGGGTCTGCAAGCGGACTCTCCTCAGCAAAAGATCAGATATGGAATCAGAATATTGTCGCCATTGGGGATACTGCGGAGAAAAATGACTATTTCGGGACATCTTTGTTAGCCGATGATTTAAATGGCGACAAAATAGATGATCTGGTAATTGGTGTGCCTGAAGAAGATTACGGAACCACCATTAATGCGGGCGCAATCCATGTCATATATGGATCCGCGAGAGGGCTTGACGCGGATGATAATCGTTTTTGGTTCCACAACAATTTCAGAAATGGCACGGTGAAGAAAGATGATTATTTCGGGTGTTCACTGACTTCGGGTGATTTCGACAACGATGGTTACAATGATCTCGCAATCGGCATAAGAGGAAAAGGCAGCTCAAGCGGAGCAATGCAAACTGTTCCCGGATCAGTGAACGGGCTGAGGCAGATCGGCTCAAGGCTGTGGCATCAAAATATAAACAATGTGGGCGACAAGAGTGAAACCAATGACCAATTCGGATATTCATTGGCGGCGGGAAACTTTGATGGCGATGGTTGCGCTGATCTGGCTGTGGGGGTGCCTTATGAAAGCCTCGGAACAGACAACCAGATAGGAATGGTTCATGAGTTGCACGGAGTTACGGGGAGAGGGCTTGAGGCATCCATTAACGATCATCTCTGGTCTCATAATACACCCGGTTTATCAGGAACAAGCACTTCCCTTGAACACTTTGCTCTAGCACTTGTTTCGGGAGATTTTAATGATGACGGTGCCGCTGATCTCGCCATTGGTGTTCCTAACGGTGAAGTTAATGGTAAACGGACGGGTTCAGTGCGGGTTCTATATGGGGTGCCAAGTGCCTGGGATGCCGGTTACGCAGATGTCGGCAGCGGATGGCGGCAGCTCCCTTGGCTCGACTATTACGCCCCCCTCCATCATGACTGGTACAACCATAACGAGCACGGATTCATTTATATCGCTCCCGTCAGCAACCCAAGCAGTGTGTATATCTACACATTGGATATGGGGTGGCTCTGGACCAGTAAAACACAGTATCCATATCTCTACCGCTTCTCCGATAATTCGTGGCTGTGGTATCTGAAGGGAAGCGATAATCCGCGCTGGTTCAAAAATCTCACCTCAGATAAATGGGAAAACGTTACCGATTAAATCAATACCTCGAAAACAGAAAAACGGTCCCCCGTTAACCTGCATCTGTTCGCTAACTTCGCGGCGAAACCGTATAGGTTGCGTTAAATTACGGTTTTCCTGGGCGGGCAGCGATAGCTAGAGTAATCGGTACTGCGACGAGGGGTAATCGGGTTGTGGATTTTCCCCATTTTTGATTTGCCTTGAAAGCAAAAATATGTTTAACTACCCCTCATGAATAGCGTTGAAATATCTTTATTCGGGGGTGATGGCTTCTAATGGCGTGTGTCCATTTATCCGGTAAATAAATTGTTTCCAGCAATAAAATATATAGAGAGAGGGGTATACAATGTGCGTATCTAAAAAATTATCCATAATATCGGTTGTTCTCACTGTTTTCTGTCTGTGGTCATCTTCGCTTACTGCCAAGCTCTCCCCGCCAAAAGGACTTGCCGGTACTGGTAATCAGCTATGGAATCAGGACAGTAGTGGCATTTTGGGTGTGGGGGAAACAGGCGACAATTTCGGTAAAGCACTGGCGACGGGAGATTTCAACGGGGACGGTCGTGCAGATCTTGCCGTTGGGGCGCCGGATGAAATGGTGAACGGGGAAAACAAAGCTGGTGCTGTAAACGTAATATACGGTAGCAGTCTCGGCTTGCGCTCAACTGGAAATGACTTATGGACCCAGGACAGCACAGGGATCGACAATGCAGCTGAAGAAAACGATTGTTTCGGGCAAGCTCTGGCGGCGGGGGATTTCAATAACGACGGTTATGACGACCTTGTTATCGGCGTACCGGGAGAAGCACTGAATGGCAAAGATTATGCCGGTGCTTTACATGTTCTTCCCGGCACAATCTCAGGACTCACCGCCACTGGCGAGCAGTTCTTGCATCAAAACATCTCGGGAATGCATGACAGCATTGAAGAGGGAGATAGTTTCGCCTGGAGTTTGACTACGGGGTACTTCAATGGTGATAATTACGCAGATCTTGCCATCGGTGTTATTTCTGAAGATATTGGAGGAAAAACTAATGCCGGCATAGTGCATGTGGTCTATGGGAGTGCCGGCGGTCTCAATGCGACAAAAAGCCAAATATGGCATCAGGGGATCACTGGTATTCCAAATAAACTAGAGGAGAATGACCGTTTCGGGATGGCTTTGACTTCAGGCGATTTCGATAGTGACGGATTTGACGACTTGGCAATCGGGGTTCCGCAGGAAGATTCCGCATCCCAAGTCAATGTCGGCACAGTCCATGTTATATACGGATCCAATTCTGGTCTCACCGCCGCCAACGATGATATATGGTGGCATTCCACTTTTCCACCCAATGCTGTTGTTGCCAATGACTCTTTCGGAAATTCACTGAGCGGCGGCGACTTCAACAATGATGGTTATGACGATCTTGCGATTGGCATCAGAAGAAAAGATGTAAGCGGCGAAGGTTCCGCCGGAGCGGCGCAAATAATTTATGGAACCTCTCATGGACTGGCATCAGCAAACTCCCAATATTGGCATCAAAATTCACCCGGAATAGATGATGCATGCAACGCCGGAGACCATTTTGCTTATTCTCTGGTTGCGGGAAACTTTGACGGTGACGGCTCTGATGACCTGGCTTTTGGTGTCCCTTATGAGGATACCCCCTCAATTGCCAACGGGGGCATGGTGTATGAGATGCATGGAGTTACAGGAAGCGGGCTGGCCGCCTCCGATGACGATCAAAGCTGGACTCAATCCCTGGCTGATATTATTGGTTCAATCTCAGTCAATGATTACTTCGGTCAAGCTCTGGCGGCGGGGGATTTCAATAACGACGGTGCCGATGACCTCGCCATCGGGATACCGAATGATAAGATTGATGGTAAACATATAGGCTCAGTGCAGGTTTTATATGGGGTGCCAAGTTCCTGGGATGCCGGTTACACAGATGTTGGCAGCGGATGGAGACAGCTCCCCTGGCTCGACTATTACGCCCCTCTCCATAATGACTGGTACAACCATAACGAACACGGATT
>CAYTQP010000048.1:0-17923 GCA_964440175.1 uncultured Verrucomicrobiota bacterium | reverse complement strand
AACGGCACTGTCATGGATCGAATAGATATTGGTGCCAATTCTCAACCTACGATGACGAGATCATTTGCGGAGATCAATATTGCGGAGATGCTAATCTACAACCGTACGCTAAGCGATGCGGAAATCACTGAAGTCACTGATACGCTCACTGCGAGATACATCAACTCATCTCCGCCAGAGGCCACCATCGCCTCAATCATCCGCAACGGCAATGCGTTTATCCTTGAATTCAAATCAGAGAACGGACTCCAATACAAACTCTTCGGAGACGCGGATCTCTCAGATACCAATGACTGGGTAGATACTGGCGAATCTGTGATAATCGGCGACGGAGACAATCATGTCTTCACCAATTCCCCGCCCTCCGCTGAATATTTCTTCCAAATTCGAACGGAGTAAACCGCATTCAGGTCTCAGACTCTTGCTGCATGGCGAGAAGCATTTGTTTTCGGAGCGAGAGTTGTGCGTATGCGCCACTTTCAATCGCTTAATATAAAACATGTTATATCCGCGTCGGTATCGACAACGGTCAATTCGCGAAGAGATACGCTCACACTCTCCGCGTCTTTAAGACCATTGTCGGTGATCAGGCAGACAACGCTTTAACTGCGGTCAAAATCTTGTATCCATCATCCTCACAGGACCCTCAAGATGCCTGGCGATCCCTCTTTCTGAGAATGAGTCCCGGAGGAGGCAAAAGCAACACTTGACCGTGAAACAACAAAATGGTAAAAATAGATGAAGACAGTGGAGACCATAATTGAGTTTTAACAATTTTTGGAGACACCCCTCGGTTTGAACGGCATATAACTGAAAATATCAATGCTGGAATTCTCTGCGCACGCAAGAGAATACTGCATTCCGATTCGTAGAACACAGGATACGAAACCCGGATCATCATCAACGGTCTCTGCTCTTTCAAGCTAACACGATGAATACCGTCAACCTGACAGGGAGATTAATTGATGAAATTAAGATTGGAAAAAATACTTCTATCAGGATTGCTTGGCATTACCGTTATCATTGGTGTCGGAACATGGATTACACTCAAAACCCCGGACACTCCAAAATATCCTCTCTCCACGGTTCTCCGGGTTGATGACTCAACAGACACTTTTCATAAATCCGACTCTCCATGCGCCATCGAAACTCTGAAAGCTTTCGCAAAAAGCGAAATCGATGTTAACAAAGTGAAAGATAAACCCTTCATCCCGTTTAATGCCGGAGTTGACGCATCATCCCCGGCGACAGAAGTAACACCGATTATCAGATGGAGTCCGGAAAGCGTTTCAACAAATACGTCTACCTCATCCTTCTACGACAACGCCCCCCTGTCATTCCGTCTCACAGGTGGCGACCAAGACGGTGATAAAGTCACGGTATCAACAGAGGCAAACCGCACTGTTGTTGATGTGCGAAGCAGAGGTGGAATCGGTAGAATGGAACTCTCTCCGACCAAAGGAAAGTGGCGAAGTCCGCTGGTCATACATCTTCATCTGCGCGGACTGGAATCGCTGAGCGTGAATAACGGGAAATTCACCGTCAACACATCCGCGCTCCGTCAAACCTCACACGGACAACTGTGCGAACTCACTGAAGGACGTAATAACCGCACCATTAAAGAAGAGTCCCCTTTCTGGATATCCCTTCAAATCACAAACGAAAAAGAATCTGGACATCCCGTCTCCTCATCAAAAGAGAGGTGTTTCGAAGTTACAATCCCTGATGCGCTACTGGAAGAGAACCCGGAAACGCTGTTCATTCAATGGATCGACTTCTTCAGGCAATAGCTTGTTATTCCTGCACATCACATCTCCGTTTTTCATCAAGATATAAAGTTTACCGCCCAGCGGCATCGGCATCCGGGCAACCTCCGATGGAAACACCTTTGTTCTGTGGGCTACAACCACTATGTTGACGGTCTTCTTCACAAATAGAAAACGCGCAAGGTGCGCTTTGCTCAAAAATATCCATCCCGCGTTCGGGCTTTTCAGCAATGAACACACGTAATGGTCATTTCTTTTAACCTGAATTCGGCAGTTGATGTGGATGCAGATGTGCTATGCTTTCGTTTGCCTCCCCCCGCGAAGTTTGTGAGTGGTTAAAACTAAAATCCATGAGCGAATATCTGCGCAAGAATCGGACCAAGCAGGATTATAAACACTGCGGGAAAGATAAACATCACTAGCGGAAAGAGCATTTTCACAGGAGCCTCATTGGCGAGTTTTTCAGCGCGTTGATAACGCCGCAGACGCATCTGATCGGACTGTATGCGCAAGGCGGAACCTATGCTGGTTCCCAGCTCATCTGCCTGCACAAGCGCGTTGACCACTGCTTGCACATCTAGATGATTGATGCGTTTGGCCATATCGCGCAACCCCTCTTTGCGGGTTTTCCCCACCTGAATCTGCTGGAACATATATATAAGCTCTTCGCTCAACGCATCAATCTCGCGGCGTTCAATGATACGGCGGATACCAGTCATAAAATCGAGTCCCGACTCTACCGAAAGTGTCAGCAAATCAAGCACAAACGGCAACGCACGCTCAATACTCTGATGTCGCTTCTTCAGAACGCCCTTCAACCACATCCCCGGATAAACCGTCATCAGCAGATAGACAAAAAGGAAGAATATCATTTGGCGGTTGAGCAAAATGACACCTGTCTTCCCGGGCATCTGCGCAAATGCGGCATGCATAAACAGACACAGCACGGTTCCTGCGAATATGGGAAGAAGCACTCTCAACGCCATAAGCTCATCAGACGTGACAAGTCCTTCATACCCGGACGACACAATCTTTTGATCAATATTTTTTTTCTCTTTATCAAATACGCGCGATTTAAACAACCCTGTTAAATTTGGTGCAAATGGCAATAATAGACGGAATAGAAACGGAATAGGCCTCTCCCTGCGGCGACCATCAGCAAGGGTCACATACGTCAGTTCCGCGCAAGAATAAGCGACATACCAAGCACATCCGCAGGCTGCAACTGCGGCAATCAAACTTAATAAAAACACATACAGGCTCTGCATTATATCTCTATCCTCACAATTCTTCTAATTATTATGCCGCCAAGCGTCACCATAATAATAACTGCGCCCAGGGCGATCATGCCTGCCATCTGCGTGAAAAACGCCAACGTCATCTTCGGGTCAAGTATAATCAACACCACAAGCAAAATAAACGGCATCGCTCCAACAACAATCCCCTGCAATCGCCCCTGTGCCGTCAGGGACTTGATACGCCCCTTGATGCGCATTCTTTCACGAATTGTGGCGGCAATCTTGTCAAACACCTCTGTCAGGTTTCCACCTGTCTTGCGAGCAGTCTCTATTGAAAGCAACATGAGCGTCAAATCTTCGCTACCAACCCTTTTGTCCATATCCTGAAGAGCAACTTCAAACTTCACTCCCACCCGAATCTGCTGAAGCAACATTCCAAACTCCTGCGCAATAGGATTGCGTCCCTCACTCACGACACTCTCAAACGCCTGAATAATACTGAACCCCGCCCGCAAAGCGTTGCTCATTGTCGTCAATCCGTCCACAAGCTGCTCATTGAACTTGCTCAGTCTCTGCAACTTCAATATTTTAATCATCATGCCGGGCATAAACAGCACTATCACCGCCATTAACATCCCAATGACCAAACCTCGAATCATCCCCTTTAAACTTGAAAGCTCGGCGGTCAGAAAAAAGAAGATCAAAAACACGGCAATCGCGGCGATCCACGCTATTTCCAGCAGGCGTTTGGCGGGAATAAAGAGGAATATATCCTCAAACTGGCGTGAGGCATCCTGCGTGTACTCTTCGGCGTAACTATCGGATGCATCGCGAAGAGCCTTGACCAGAACATAGCTCAACCCGCCAAAACAGAGGGCGTAAACAGCGGGTATGATCAATAACTCAATGTCTGAAATGAACGCCATCATTCCCTCCATTGTGCCTTGTCGAAAATAGAGTAATCGAATTTGACACCACGGGTCTTCATCTCATCCACAAATGTGGGAACCGCACCTGTTGGATGGAAGTCGCCAAGCACTGCGCCGTCGCTGTCCACCCCCGTCTGTGTATATTCAAAAATATCCTGCATTGTTATTCTGTCACCCTCTATACCAACAACTTCGGAAATGCGGTTGATTTTGCGGGTTCCGTCACTGAACCGGGAGAGCTGAACAATAATATGCACCGCTGATCCGATCTGCTCACGAATGGCGGAAAGGGGTAGCTCCATTCCCGACATTAAAACCATCGTCTCCAGCCGGGCGAGTGCGTCACGCGGCGAGTTGGCGTGAACGGTCGTTAGAGAACCTTCATGCCCGGTGTTCATTGCCTGCAACATGTCGAGAGCTTCACCGCCCCGACACTCACCAACGACAATTCGATCGGGACGCATGCGTAGTGCGTTACGCACCAAATCGCGAATTGTTATGGCTCCGCGCCCTTCAATATTCGCGGGGCGAGCCTCAAGACGCACAACATGCTCCTGTGGCAGGCGCAACTCGGCTGCGTCCTCAATGGTGATAATGCGCTCATCGTTCGGTAGATAATTGCTTATTACATTCAGAAGCGTCGTCTTCCCCGATCCAGTTCCCCCCGAAACCACAATGTTCTTCCTGACCCGCACACACGCATCCAAAAACTCACCAATCTCACTTGTCATCGAGCCAAACTGACAGAGATTTTCAATAGTGAGCGGATCCTTGGAGAAGATGCGGATTGTCAGACACGGCCCCACCAGCGACAGTGGCGGAATGATCGCGTTCACACGAGATCCGTTGGGTAGGCGTGCATCAACGTAAGGTTGACTCTCATCAATACGCCGCCCGATTGGCGATACGATTCGCTCGATAACCGCACGGATCGCGTCCTCATTCGTGAAGGTCTTGTCGGTCTGAAAAAGCTTTCCGTTGCGCTCAATGTAAACATTTTGAGTGCCGTTGACCATAATCTCGGTGATATTCTCCTCCGCGAGCAGATCCTCCAGCGGTCCCAGACCAACCGCTTCGTTATAGAGGTCTTTTACCAGTTTTCCGGGATTGAGTCCGTTTGGAAGACGCCCCTTTATTTCGCCTACAATCTCTTCAAGCTTGCTTTTAATTTTTACGCGTAGCTCATCCGCTTGGACCTGACGCATTGTCAAACGTTTCAAATCCAATCGTTCCAGCAGTTCGGCCTGAACCTGCTGCTTCACCGCACGCTCTTCGTTCAGCGCGCTTTCCTCTGCCTCAGGAGAGAAATGCTCGTGTTCCAGAACCTCCACAGCCTTCACCTGCTCGGCGGGGCGGGGCGCAACGGGTTTCTCTTCTGGCACAACTTCGACATCGTTTTTAAAACAGAGCGTATAATCGCCTATGGTTATCTCGTGACCGGGGAATATCCGTTTGCGGTTTCGTACTCGCTCGTGATCGACCATAACGCCGGTCTCACTGCCCAGATCCTCCACATAACACTCATCCGCCATTAACGTCAGCACTGCGTGACGCCAGGAGATATTGTCTCCGGGTAAGACGATCTTATTGCCAGCATCAGAGCCAACGGTATAAACACCCAGCTCAATGTCAAAACTACGCATCGGCTTGCCGGGATACCGAACCTCCATTTGAAATCGTTCACTCATAACGGAATGCCCTCAAACTACAGTTCTTTCTTATTGCGAATATACTGCTGCCTGTATTTATTGTATTCAGTCAGCTTGCTCTCTATATGCTCAAAATTCACCAGCGGTAACTCGTGCTCATAACTGACATCTTCAGGATTCCGTAAAGAGAGAGAGAGCTGTCCTTTCACGTGCTGGGCAAACACCAGCAACTCCGCCTCACGCGGAGTGACCTCAAAGGTTACGGTGCTGTAACTGGTGGAACGCCTGCTGTATTCAGCCCCCATTTCGTTGCGCGACAAATTCTGTCCCGTCGCCAACACCGTGACATCCTGTAAAATCGTGAGAGTAGACGATTCAATCTCTCCCGGATGCTCGACCGATGGAAACGTGAATGTCCCCAGTATATCAACACGGTTAGCCGGTTTAACCAACCCACTCACTCCCGAAGCCCCGCTTATGGGAATGGAGATGGCACGCAATCCACTCCTTATCATAGGCGCCAAACCAGCTTTCGCACGCCGTGGAAGAGAAACATGCGACCACCACAATGGCTCACCCTTCTTCAACGGAAACAGCAAGCTCTTACCAATGACATCGTCCACGGCTTCAGGGCGGAAAATATTCTCACCTATGGCACTCTTAAACTCCTCTTTTATCGCGAGATCCTCATTCTCAAGAACGGAACCTTTAGGAATATTCTTTTTGGCGACAATAATCGGGATCTTCTGCGCTCCTTTGTAGAGCTCTTTCTTAATATTATTAATATAGTTGTTGGTCATTAAAAAGGCCAGCATCCCAATCACCACGGATATAATCAGCACAATTTTCTGTTTCACCACCTGCTCCCGTTTCTTCGTTGCCGCGCTGGCATTAAGCCAGTCAATTACGTCTCTTCCTAGTCTTAGTCAACACTGTTATCACGTTTTCTCCGCCATTTCCAGAACTTTTAACCGAAATACAGCACAACCTGCCTTCCTTGCCGTACATCCGCAGCGAATCACCAACACTGCGACCGGCGCGATCAGCTATCAACGGATGCCATCCGGAGACCATCAAATTCTCTTCATAAAATGCCAGCACCTCGCCCGACGAGGCGTACGTACGAAGAAAACGTAAATTCAATCCGCTCTCCCGGCGGATAACCGTCTTGCTTAAACGCGTACCCGGATAGTCCCGTACATCCTCCGGCGGCTCGCTTTTAGCCGTGCGCCGACTCCTCAGCGGGGAGTGAAACATAAAGATCAACGCTGTATTCATCACCCTTGGAGCTAAAACAAACACACATGTCTGACGTTTCTTCCAGACCGCCAAACCCCACCCCATCTCCACATCGGAAAAATGCACAAACTTCGCGCCGTCAGCCTTGAACACCGTATCTAACTTACTGAATATCGACTGGCACGATGAACCGGACGCGAACACCTGTGTATCCGTCGGCACTCCATCAACATCCATCACCCCCCTGAACGCCTCCCGCCAACCAAGACGGTCTGGCTCAACAAGCCCCGCTCCACCTCGCCGCCGCAGATAAACCCGGGCGGAGACCTGTGTCGCGACAATAGCGACCGCCAGAATAACAATCGAACGCACCGCCCTGAAGCCGCATAGATTTACCCTCTGGAGAGCCATTCAATCCAACTCCCGCATCCATGGCATCCAGATTCGTCTACTCATGCGAATAGAATCGTTTTCGACGACAAAATTGCGAATGATCGGATAAAGTTCAATACTCTTGCTCTGACTCTGGCCGTAAACAAAGTCGAATTCATCCACCAGAATAGACGATTCATCGAGTGAATTCATGCTGTTAGTGCCAACCCAGATGCGAAGCAAATCGGGATTCGTGTGGGCGATGATCTTGCGCCGTACCTCCTGCGGGTCACCGCCCACCAACATGTCATCCTGCGAATAAGACTTCTGATCACCACCCTCCGCAACCCGCTGTAGATAATCGGGGATTATACCAGAGAACTCCAGACCATCATCAAGTGCCATCTCGTCAACCTGCTCGCGGGCATTCATCATAACCTGGGTGTGCTCCATCCCCAGTCGGCAGACCTGAAGAATTCCAATCAGCACCAGCACCACTGCAAGTAGCCCCACCGTCAGCTCCACTATCGACTGCCCCGAAACCAAAGATCCACCATCTTTAATGTCCATGACGTGTTCCTCCACCATCTCGCCCACCCGGTCCCGACGGACGGTGACAAGTGTGGCTATACTTCGCGAGCCACTCAACCCCCGAAAGCCTGAATTCGTACACCTCCCACTGTAGAAGCTGACGGCAGTACCAGCAGTTCGGATCAAGTGCCGACGGTCCGCGTGCTTCATACGCCGGCAAATGCTCATAGATATGTACGCCCCAACCCTCACGACTGCCCTGCGATGGCGCCGTTGATGTGTCTACCGGAATCAGACGCACATCGCTGAATCCGGGTATCACCATGCCGTAAGTGTCTATGGGAACCGGACCCGGCAACGTCCCGAACGGCTTAGCGGCCGTCGTCCACTCCACCCTGTCGCGACTCATCCCCGGCGAGAGACGGTCGGCCTCAACATTCAACTTCAACGCCACATCGGCACCGAGAACGTTATACTCATCCTTTATCGGCGTTTCAAACGGAAAATATTCCGCGATATAATCCCGCCAGGAAGACCAGGCTGATGCGTCGTAGATGTGCCAGCGTGCGTAAAATTCGATAACATCCGTATCGACATTCTCATCCGCACGATCACGAAGAATCGCCCGCCACTCATCAATGCGATTGTCATCATTACCCGGATTCAGCACCGGCAAGCGTGCCAGCACCCCGATCTGTCGCAGTTTCAGGCTGAAAAACTCGGCATCCGTCGCGGGACGTGGCTCCAATTCCGGTAATGCCGGCCAATACGCCCAGCTCGTATAATGGTTCAGCAACGCCCTGGCGTGATAATAGAACCAACACCAGTTGCGTGATGCTACCGCATTGTAAAACTCGGGATTCAGCAGGTTGTTCGCCTGCGACCGATAATCCATATAGAGGTATGGATTGGTAATCATCACCGGCATCCCATGATCGGCAATAGTGAAAAGCATCTCTGCATAATCATCCCACGCAGTGCGGTCGGAGTCAAAATTGATATATGGCGGGGCATAACGTATTGGATATTCTGCCAGTACCATCTCCGCATGACGATAAAGCTCCTCACTGAAACGGGCGTTATTAAACACCCCGTTGTTCTTCGCCGCCTGCTCGGCAGCCACAAACGCCACCATCGGTCCAACAAAATTGAGCCGCGTGCGCAACTCCTCTATGGCGGCCACTTCAGGGAAGTTCGTCCGACCGGCGGCAAGCCCCTCGCTCAAAAGTGCCGCCTGAACAATGTTCAGCTCACCCACCAGATTCAACGTTTTTCCCTGCCACCTCGCCGCCGCGAGTGCGGCGGCATCTCCAGCATCACGCGCCACCACCTTCACAAACAGGGTCTTGTGAAGATCAAAATTCCACAGCATCACAAACGCAAGAATAACCACAACCACAATCAGGAATATTATCGCCTGACCAGACTTTGATTTCAGCTCTTCTCTTTTCGCTGTCATTTTAAACCGTTTCCAATAGTTACCACCGTCATTATGCCACGCAGCATTCTTCCTGTGTCACCTCACTCCAGATACAACTCCGCATGATTTGCCATGCGTGCGCCCCTGTTGGCGTTCTCACCCGCATGCAGACGCACCTCGTCATCATCGTAAAACGCCCGGTGAAATGGAAAGCGCACCGGTATATCCTGACTGACACGCACCAGCACCTGCTCGCCCCCCGCCGAGAGATCCTGCCCCATAATCACGCTGTTCCAGTTGTCATAATCCAAAATCGCCGGCAAGCGCCCATACCACTCCCCGCCGAGATAGAAAGGAATACGCTCCCTCTCCACATCGTACTGCGGCAAAGGCGGCGGATTGGCGACTACAGACTCATCCCATAAGTACCCTGGTCTTTCAGCACCCCAATTGTGCCCGTTCCCCGTTCGTGCGGGAGGTTCGGGGTTGGTCAAACGCCCGGCATTAGGAATCGTCGCGACACGCACCACCTTATACACCATAAACTCATTCAGTCCCACCGCCTTGGCACGCGCACCAGCCATGGAGGCATAATCCAACACCTCTTTCGCCGCGTAAAGATGCGATATCTGAAATCCGCCAAACAGCACCAGACTCAGCAACATAACAATCAGACATGCCTCGATCATAGTCGAACCCGCACGCTGAACACGCCTATACGATTGTGTGCTACCCATCATCTTCACCGCCCGTCGCCAAAAACCCGCGACCTGCGTCCACACAACAGCAAACGCAAAACCGCACTGAATACCTGTTTTCAGCGATCAAAGACCGCCAAAGATCAGTTGTCCCCACCTTCCTGAAAATACTCCAGCGAGGAACCTTCAGAGACATCCGGCGCGTCGCCGCCCATCTCCTCAATTGCAAAACCAAGCTTCTGTCGAATTGTATCGCTGAACAGACCGAAAATAACCATAGCTGCAATAGCAACTATGACGACAATGATGATATACTCCACCATCGCCTGCCCGCTCTTCCCTTTCATTTTATTTTTCATCAGCATCTCCATCTTTTCTTAATCTTCATTTCAGTTTATACACCTTTTTCACTGAGTCTCACCAAAAATCACGGATAATCTGAAGAGATCAAATCCATCACACGCCCACCCTGTTCCTTGAATGTGAACAGAAACAACGCCAGCATGGAGACAACGCCCACCAGAATAGCAACTACAATGGCATACTCCAGCATAATCTGCCCGCTTCTGCCGCGCCGTAATTTGCCACCTTCCGCACTCATAACCTCAATAACGCTCCACTTCGCTGGTTTATTGTACCTGACATTATTAATAATTCGATACACTACATCAAATCTGTTTATTCCGCAATGATTCTTTTTACTTCACCAACACCGTCAACTGAATGCGCTTACACTCCTTCGCACTCTGACTTTGAGTCCAGTCCGGGTTGCCCACCGCCGCATTCCCGATACCGACATCCAACACCCCTTTGTTTCCCCAGTGATTGATCGCCAGCAACGTCTCTCCAGCCTTCCAGTTGTGAATCTGCATGCAACCATAACCGGGAGCCGAACCGATGGGCTGGTCGTCAAAGTCAAACGTCTCCGCGCTCGCGTTCGGAAGACCGCTTCCATTCTTTGTTGAATAGTTCCCCGACAGAAACTCAATATTCCCGCCGTCAGAATCGGTGCATTGCTCCACTCCCGGAACATTGCTACGTACCGTCAGCCGCCCCACCTTCCGGATAAACTGCGCCCCACTCAAAGCCACCGGTATTCCTGTCTTTCGGATATCATCAGTAAACTTATCCATAGACACAAAAATGTACTGCCTGCTACCATCATTCTTTTCAAGCTCCAGAAAATACGCAACTCTACTGAACGGTCCCTGCTCCTGTCGGCTGTCATCAACAACGTATTCTGGTATAGCCTTCGAATAGTCCGCGTTTTTCGGAATGTCAATCCGGTAAACACAGCGATACCCGTCAGCCGCCGGGATACTCTCCAGTGCAACATTCTTAAAGGGCGGAAATTTTCCGGCGCGAAACGCCGATGGCGGGATTCCCGCGCTGTTCACCAGATTCGGCATCGCCACCTTGTTCCAGGCAAACCGAACCGCAAACGGCGTGGACACCTTTTCCGAAGTCAAAATCACAGCCTCACCATCTATCATGGCTACCGCCTTCCGAAAAATACGATCCTCTCCGGCAATCTCAAACCAGTCGGGAGGCTTCTCGTCACGAGTCGTCAACCCCGCCGCCACATCAAAATGAACCCTGAGTGCACCATCCAGCGTTTCAAGCTCATTGAAGACCGGTCCCGTGCTGACAACATCCATGCCGTAAACATTAGCCTCCGCCAAAAGTGCCAGACGCGTGCCGGGAACCAGTTTGTTCGGAGGATGCACCGTCTTTGGCGAACCATAGTCACTGATGACGGCCATCCCCGTTTTCGGAATAGTCTTCACAATCTCCGCCTGCGCCTCCCAGAACTCCGGCAACGTCTCCTTTCGCTCCCCGCCATATTTGAACGGTGCGATCTGAACGAAGAGATATGGGAAATCATATCCCCACAGCCTGCGCCAACTGTTCAGTTGCGCGCGCGTCTTGTCGGTGTAGAGCATCCCCTCCTTGTGATTGGTCTCGCCCTGATACCAAATCACCCCTCGAATCGCGAAGGGAATATGCGCATGAAGCATACCGTTATAGAGCTTAGTCGCCGTTTTATGACCACCGCTTAAAATAATATCTCCAGGGAACACAGGGGCCTCCGAAATATACTCGCCCTTCGCAAAAAGCACCCTGCTCTTCGTCTCCCACTTTTCAAGCCTCTTCAGATACGCGGAAAACTCCTTTTTATACTCCGGCGAAGACGGAACCGTCTTCCGAACTCTCTCATAAATCCCGGTCAGCGACCCAATCCCCTTAAACCCGTTCATCGGAATCCACGCCTCAATCGACGACCCGCCCCAGGAACTCTGCAACAACCCAATCGGCACATTCAAATCCTTATTCAGCTTCCGTCCAAAATAGTAGGCGACAGCCGAGAACTCTTTCGCAACCGAAGGGGTGCAAACCGCCCACTTCCCATCTATCCTCTTAAGCGGTTTTTCGGCGTAAACACGCGGTGTCTTATAGAGCCGAATCAACGGATGGTTCGCCGTCCGCTCCGCCCCCTTCTTCTTGCCAAGCTCCCAATACATATTCGACTGACCCGAACAGAGCCACACCTCACCCACCAACACATCCTCAATTTCCAGACACGCCCCGGTCGATGAAGAGACTATCAGCTTCTGAGGAACCGCCGAAACCGCCAATGGCGCGAAATGAACCATCCAACCCCCGTCCGCACCCACTGCCACGCTTAACCTCTGCCCTGCAAATTCAACCGTCACCACCGCATCCGGAGCCGCCGTCCCCCACACCGGTACCACCTGCCCACACTGCATCACCATGTGATCCGTAAACACCGTCGGCAACGCCAACTCCCCGGCAGACACAAAACCCACACACACCACCGCAACCAGCATCAGCATCAGCAAAAACGCCCTCTTTCCCATCACTCAACACCTCTGTTACATCACTCTTAAACAAAACCACAACGATGCAGAAATAGAGAGATTAGGTCAAGAGTCAACTCCCTCCAATCAAACACCTCCTTTAAACTATTTTGCAATTCAGACTGTTCACATATTCGGGACTTTGTGATAAAAGAAGCCTCGTCCACAGCATAACGGAGAGAATCAAATGAAAAGAAAAATATTGCGCTTATCGCTTGCAATCATAATGACAGGAGTGTTGAATATGAGTTCAGCAGATGAGAAAACTACCCCCCCCGACCGCGTTGCCTGGTTCACCGAAGCCCGCTTCGGCATGTTTATACACTGGGGCCTCTACAGCATACTGGGCGGAACCTGGGACGGACACACACTGCCGGATTCAAGTCTGCCAAATGGAAGAAGCTGGTACGCCGAATGGGCACAGATGCGGCTTGAAGTGCCAAAAGACGACTATCAAGCACTGACGCAACAATTCAACCCCGTCAACTTCAATGCCGATCAGTGGATACGCGACGCCAAACGCGCCGGTATGCGCTACTTCGTGATAACCGCAAAACACCATGACGGTTTCGCGCTCTGGAACTCCGCTGTCTCCGACTACGATCTCGGTGCCACACCCTGCAAAAGAGACCTCCTCGGTGAACTCGCCACAGCGTGTAAAAAATATGACGTGAAACTCGGCTTCTACTACTCACACTGGCAGGACTGGGAACACGCGGGCGGCGCGTTGCCGTATTGGATGGAATCATCGCAACCCTCACAAGAGAGCTTCGAAAAATACTGGCAGGAAAAATCTCTCCCCCAAATCAAAGAACTGCTTCAAAGATACAACCCCGCCCTGCTCTGGTTCGACACATGGGGAAATGAATCCGCAAAATACATCTCCACAAAACGCCGCGACGAATTGATCGCCATGATTAGAAAAGAACGCCCCGATTGCCTCATAAACGGACGCATCTGCTACCACAATCCCGGACCGGATATCGACTTCCTGGAAACCCACGACAATCAACACCCCGCAAAAGCACCAGGCCGCCCCTGGCAAACCCCGGCAACCATGTGCCACTCATGGGGCTGGCACGCCAGTGATAATAATTGGAAATCAAGTGAAAAAATGATCTCCCTGCTCGCATACAATATCTCACTCGGCGGTAACTACCTGCTCAATATAGGACCAAAACCAGACGGAACCTTCCCTCCACAGGCCCTCACCCGCCTGCGCGAAATAGGTCTCTGGACCTCCGCCAACTCTGAAGCCATTTATGGAGCAACCCCTGTAACTGCCACGCCTGTCCCCGGCGTAAGACACACCAGCCGCATACTTCCCGGCGGAATACACCGCCTCTACTCCTTCATCATAACACCACCCAAAAACGGCATACTCAAACTCCCAATCGAAAACACCGCCATAACCGCCTGCGGACTCCTTGGATCCGATCAAAAAATCACCCGCAAATCAGACGGCAATAGCACCCTGCTCAAATTTAGCGCCAATACTCCCGTCCCGGTCGTCTATCTGGATCTGAAAAACGTCCCCGAAATATTCACACACCCATAACCCCACCGCCACAACAGTTGTCCAACCATTGGACAAACGAAATGCGGAAAGTTCCAAACCTCGGAATATATTCTCAACCGTTCGCAGCTTTCCCTCCGGTTGAGTTGCTGGTGGTTATCGCCATAATTGGCTGAACCCCGCCGTCAACTCACTCTTCGGCGAAAAGACAGGCTCTAACTACATATTCTCCCGCGCCACTTTTTGGCAAGAGCTTTATAATATCACTGCTTTCGGACTCAACATGCCTGAACCGTCAAAAGGATATCTCGCCACACTCTTCACCCCGACACTTTCGGAATCTCCCAAACGTCATCATTATTCCCGCTTCCTCGCATCTGCGATTCTATTTGTCGCGAAGCTTGTTGATGACCTCGTCGGCATTGTTTTTGATGTGTAGATTGTAGTCTTTGGCGTACAGGGTGGCAAGACCGGGATATTGGGATGGCAACTTCTCGTAGGCATCCCAAGCCTCGTCGTAAACGGTAATCCAATTCTGGATTGCAGGCTTGTCGTTGCGTCGTTGCGCATCGTCGATGTATACGATAGCACGATAGATTTCGTATATGTGCAAGCCATAGTATGAGGAACCAATCGCATAGCTTTTTGTCTTTTCATCGGGCCATTGAATAGACTTGGCAAGCTCGACAATCTCCTTCCATTTGGAGATCGATTCATCTTTCTGTTTGAGGTTACGGGCATAATCTACCGTCTTTGTGTAGCGTGGCCAACCAATCCCCTGATCACGAGTCCACCACGGATTCATGTCGCCAAATGTTGAGTTGCGTCCGCGAATGACCGCCTCCGCAGAGAGCAGGCAAAGTTTACGGAACGACGGAACATCCTTTTGCCCGAGTCGCAGACGCTGCGTAGCGTAGCGATTGAAGATGGATTCTTCTGTCTGGGTGGGGTCATGCCCCCATTGCGCCAGAATCCAAGCGTTAAGATCACACCATATTTCATTTGTTATGTATGGTCCACGCCAGCCGCCACCACGACTCCACGTCCAGACCCCGGCAAAGAGGGCCGGTTTCTGACTGGCAAATTCGCGCAGGCTGTTTATGGCATCTTCGGGCATTCGGTCATACTCTTCAAACCCTTCAATAACACCGTTGGCAATATAGTTCGGATAGGCACCCTTACCCTCATATTCACGAGCACATTGAACTTCGATGATCTGACGATGACGTCCCATTCCTATTATCTTGCTGAACGGGTTGGCTCGGTGGAAATCGCCTTCGCAATACTTGATGCTGAAAACCAGGTTGGTGTGAGGATCAATGGCAGTACTAACCTCTTCATAACGTTTAGCATTGGTATCGAACGCACGCCAAGTACGGAAGATCAGTTTTTTGTTTCGCTTGACGCAGATCTCTTCACGAAGCAACTTGATCAATGGAATGATGGTGGTTTTGGCGTTAGTCCGGTTTTTAATGCTCCCCTGATGGAAAGGTGCATCCTCCAGATAGGTCTCGCCAATCCTAACCACCAGACCATCAAAATCGGGAAATTGTTTGAACATCGCGTCGATTTGGGATTTCAGAAGCTTTCGCGTAACAGGATTTTGTGGATCGCCAAAGGTCTCTTCTATCTTATATTTTTCGATCAACCGCTTGGGAAACAAGATCAAGTCCGACATCGCATAAACCGACACTCCAATCTTTTTGCACGCCACAAACTTTTTGGTAATCTCCGCCGCCTTGGCATCGACCCACTCACGATCCGGTGTCCCCTTCGGCAAAATGGTCGGATCGACCGACTCCCAGTTTATGGCGAGCATGGGCGAATCAAACAAGAAGAATACCTTCCCGTTATACCCCATCTCCTTAATGACTTCGGGGTTTTCGTAAGCACTCTGATAACGGGCTTCGCCCGGATTATGATGAACCATATCAAGAATGTACTCGGACTGAACTGCATTAGATTGAAGAACCGGCAATGCCAGAAAAAGCAATAACACCCCAACTCTCTGTTTAATTGAAAATCGAACCTTAACAATAGATCTCTTCATATCTGCTCCCATTGATTCATTTAACCAAACTATCGATACATCAAAAACATCGAACCGAATTAAAACCCGTCCAGGAATGCCTGCGATGCTGATGTAAAAGATATTATTAACGAAAAAAGCGTATTATATTTCGGCAAAACTAAAAACAACCCGCAAAAGACGCAATGAAGATACCCTTTCCCCCGAATTTCGTCCAGCACTTATTCCCGTTTCAAGATCAAAAGATTATCGGGAGTTTCGCGATATTCAGGTGGAGCGGAAGCAGGCAATATTACGCCCCCTTTTCGTTGTCTATTAATCCAAACTTTCATCAAAAGTGTGAAAATTTAAAAGGGAAAAATTTAAAGACCACCGGCACACCGGAAACCCCTGAGGTCGCTACTGCGAGACGGCGACGCATAGTAACGATACGCACAACGCAGGTAGGTCGCAGAAGTATACCACGCACCACCCCGAAGCAACCGATATGAACCTGAATTCGGACCCTTTGGATTCGTCTGTGAAGCAGAAGTATAATCGCCATACCAATCGTTGCACCACTCCAGCACATTGCCGCTCATATCGTAAAGTCCATACCCATTAGACGCAAACGCTCCCACCGGACTGGTATACGGCTCACTGCCATCATCATAGTCGGGATGATACTTATCACTCGTATATTGACTGGTGTCATAGCTGTACACGCTTCCATTTGCCTTGTAATTTGCATAGTCGTGGTTGATATTCGCACCCCACGGGAAACGTTTGCCACTCAGTCCGCCCCTGGCTGCCTTCTCCCACTCGGCTTCCGTTGGCAGGCGGTAGCCGTTGGCGCTCCAGTTGCAATCAGGCATATTCCTTTCTATCTTGTATACATTGCCGCCCACTGTATAGCAGACCGTTCGTCCCTCTTTCTCACTGCGTGCGTTACACCACTTCACACACTCATACCATGTCATCTCTTGAACAGGATGATTGGCGGCCTTGCCAGATCCACCAGCCGCAGTAATGTCATAGCCGTGGCTCGATGCCCAGGTCGCCACCTCATCCCACTTCGCCTTCGTCACTTCGTACTTGTCCATATAGAACGCGCCGACATACACCGTGTGTACAGGCAGCTCAACGCTCTCCCCCTCAGCAAAACTGTCGCCCATGCTGAAACTGCCAGCCGGGATCAATGCCATGCCTGCGGGAACGGAAGATTGCCCGAATTTTGACCACTGCCGACTTGTCAGTCCGATACACCACTGTATATCACCGGTGTTGAACCAGTGCCAGGCACCTGTGTCGATTGAGTATGCATACGGCAATTGATAGTAATTCCAGCCGGTGGCATCGGTCAGTTCGTCCCACACTGTGGAAACAAGATTTACCCGCCACTGGGTGTCAGCTACATTGAAGTAGTACCATTCGGCATCTCCCATAGAATAGGCGTAGTCCCCCGTATGATAAACCCAGCCCGTCGGTCGCCATGCCACCGCCGAACCTCCAATCAGCATCAACACCGCCATTACACATAATATTACTACATTTCTCTTCATCTCCGGCTCCTTCCATATTCTGGTTTATGTTCTCATTTTCACAACTGAAATTGCCATGATCATAGATAACTGTTCCTGCCTATTATCCCAATCCCGAAGTTCCGCCACACTTCAAG
>CAYTQP010000047.1:7575-17924 GCA_964440175.1 uncultured Verrucomicrobiota bacterium | reverse complement strand
CTCTGCCACTTTTTCGACCTGTTCTTTGTAGTCTAAAAATGTGGCGTTCTTTTCGTTCTGCGGTTTAATACTCTCCTTTTCGACAAGTATTACGGTCTTGAGATGAGGGGAGACCCCGATAACTTCACGTATGAGGCGTTCGGTTTTGGTGGTCGCGAATATGGCGCGGCATTCGGAATGACCCAGTATGTGTGTGAGTCCCTCTTTGCCGAGTCCTGAATCCATTGGTACGGCGGTGAATCCCGAACCCGCGATACCGAAATAGATTTCTGGCCACATAGGGTTGTTCTCCATTTGTATCCCTATTCTATCGCCACTTTGGAACTGGAGCTGATTGAGAAGTTCTCCGACATTCTGGGTTCGGCGCTCCAATTCGCTGTAGGTGAAAGTTTTCCAGACTCCATCTTCTTTGTAGCGAATAGCCGTGCTGTTTCCGTGTTTTTTCACACTGTCTAACAGCAGGTCTTTGATGGTTTCCGCCATAACAATCTACTCCTCTTCACCCGTTCCAAATTTAGAAAAAACTATCTCTACCGTCTCCAGAGTGGCTAATCCTTTTTTGATATGTGGATTAATTGTTTCCAGGAATTCACATATCTTCTTCTCGTCGTCCACAATCTCCACAATTATCGGAAGATTTTGCGACAGCCGCAGTATTTTTGATGTGTGTATATGGCTGTTGACACCAAATCCCTCCATTCCGCGGATAACGGTTGCGCCGGCCATTTTGGCTTCTTTGGCCATGTTGATGATCCATTCATAAAGAGGAACGCCGTCATGTTTATTGGATTCTCCTACAAATATTCGTAGCAATTTCCCTTTGCCTTGTATCATAATTATCCTTTCAAAGTTGTAATGCCGTATCCCAGAAATGCTGCGCCAATCCCCAGAAAGAGATGTCCGGAAATATAGGCGAACGCCAGCAATGTTTCATGGTCGCGCAGAAGAGCCAAGCTCTCATAGCTGAAGCTGGAAAATGTTGTGAAACCGCCCAGAACGCCGAGAAATATGAATAAGCGGATGGGCGATGAGAACGCGCTTGAACTGTCCGACAGTCCGCCCAGAAGCCCGATCAAAAAACAGCCGGCAATATTTACTCCGAGTGTACCCCACGGAAAGTTTGCGCTTTTAAAGCACCCTTGAATGAATCCGCCGATCAGATAGCGAAGCACCGATCCGATGAAACCGCCCAGACCAACTATAAGAATATTCCGCATTTCCATTTCCAGTCAACCTAAATAACAACGACGAGCAATGTAGCCTTTTAACACAGAGGATGTATAGAACTTTGTGTGGCAATAATCACCCGAAAAAGTGTAATATGAAATTCGGACAGATTTGAAGGGAGAGACCTTTTGGGCGTTACAGCCTAGTCTTGTTCGCCAACGAGGCAAGCCCTTTGGATGGCGGGATGAGATGCTTTCAGGGCAGAATCCATAACTTCAGCCTCTCCTGTGAACTAAAAATCGTCTCATAAAATGAGTCCAAACCACTATATGAAACATTGAATTTTACAATCCTCAGGCAATAATCCCCCTTGTGTATAAATATGTAATCTGATAAACTGCGGAACCTGTACGAGATGGGTGCATCCGGTTCGGTTCATGTGGTTATGTACTACGACACCGGCTGTTATTGTTGAATGACAATCTAAAGAAGAGCGAGGTCGGGTTTGCTGGCAAAAGTGTTTTCGGGTGCGGTTGTTGGGGTTGATGCCTATTCGGTTGAGATCGAGGTGAATGCGGGTGGGGCGGATCCGCAGGTTGTGATTGTCGGATTGCCGGACGCGGCGGTTAAAGAGAGCAAGGACAGGGTTCTCACCGCGCTTGTGAATTCGGCGTTTGTTCCGCCGCGTGGTCGAACAACTGTGAATCTGGCTCCGGCGAATATAAAAAAAGAGGGTCCTAGTTTTGATCTACCGATAGCCGTTGGAATGGTGGCTGCATGCGGGGATATTGCCGCTGGTCGTCTGGGGAAAATTTGTATAATTGGCGAATTGGCACTTAGCGGTGAAGTGCGAAAAGTTCGGGGTGTCCTGCCGATAGCGGTGAATGCCCGGGAGTCTGGGCTGAACGGGATTGTTGTGCCGATTGAAAATGCGTCTGAAGCGGCAGTGGTGAAGGACCTTAATGTCTATCCGGTGGCAACCTTGCGTGAAGCGGTTGATTTTGTCAACGGTGATTTCGAGATCAAACCGCTACGGGTTGATCTCGATGAGGTGTTTGACGAATACAGCGCATATATCGATGATTTTTCGGATGTTAAAGGGCAGGAATCCGCAAAGCGTGCTATGGAGGTTGCCGTTGCAGGAGGTCATAATATGCTCTGTGTCGGTCCGCCGGGGACAGGAAAGTCAATGCTGGCCAAACGTGTGCCGTCGATTCTGCCTCCGCTCTCTTTGGAGGAGGCACTAGCGGTTACCCGTATCCACAGTATTGCCGGGCGGTTGCCGTCGAACCAACCATTGGTGGCCAAACGTCCGTTCCGAACTCCGCACCACACCATATCGGATGCCGGACTGCTCGGCGGTGGCAGTAATCCGATGCCGGGGGAGGTGAGTCTGGCGCATCACGGCGTATTGTTTCTTGATGAACTTCCAGAGTTCAAACGCAATGTTCTGGAGGTCATGCGTCAGCCACTCGAAGATGGTTATGTCACTATATCTCGCGCCGCTGCCAGCGTGACATATCCCAGTAAATTTATGCTGGTGGCAGCAATGAATCCGTGTCCGTGCGGATACTACACGGATCCGCGCCGTGATTGCCGTTGCAGCCCGACCCAGATTCAGCGTTATCGCAATAAAATATCCGGACCGCTTCTCGACCGGATAGATATACACATAGAAGTGCCGGCGGTGCGTTACAGTGAATTGACCTCCCTGGAAAAAGGAGAACCGTCTGCCAGCATCAGGAAGAGAATCCTTGCAGTCAGGAAGATACAGCAGGAACGTTTTAAAGATGACCCCGGCATATACTGCAATGCCGATATCAGAGCGTCTGATCTGCAGAAATACTGCCGACTGGATGAGAAGTCGAATCAACTGTTGAAGAACGCTATTAACGGATTGCATTTCAGCGCACGCGCTTACAATCGTATTCTGAAGGTTAGCCGGACAATGGCGGATATGGGGGGACGTGAAGATATCCATTCCGATGATATTTCAGAGGCGGTCCAATACCGAACTCTTGATAAACAGTTGTGGGTTTGAACGGGGCGGAGGATGAGAATTACAGGTGGAAATTTGAGGGGACGTCGTTTCAATGCGCCGTCCAGTGGAGTGCGCCCTACCCAGGATCGGGTTAGGGAGAGTCTGTTTAACGTGCTGGCGGAGGTTGTGCCGGGTGCGCGGGTGCTGGATCTCTATGCGGGTTCAGGTGCGCTTGGACTTGAGGCGTGCAGCCGGAATGCCAGAGATGTTTGCTGGGTGGAATCGGATCGTTCAACACTGCGCGTTTTACGGGATAACGTGCATTTGATGTGTGGCGACGGAGAGGGCGTATTTCGTTGTGTCTGCGCCGACGCGCTTAGGTTTATCAGGCATGCACAGGAATCGTCATTTGATCTGATATTTGCTGATCCGCCTTACGACAAGCGGAAAACCGAAGGATGTCTGGATTCTCTGCTGAACGCGCTGAATGATTCCGTTTGTCTTACGGAGAAAGGTTTGTTCGTGTATGAAACTACCGCACGGGAGTGTGTCGAGTCGCATCCCCGCTGGGAATGCCTGCGTGATAGACACTGGGGTCGAACGAGGGTTATTATCTTGCGCCAAAAATATACGGGAGACAGCGAGTTCATATAAAACTTCTCTTCGCGACTCCAAATTCGCATAGGGTGTATCACTGCGGATTCTCAATTATATCTTTTGTGAGATCAATATCCAAATCAGACCAGTAAACATGATTTTCAGAAACAGTTTCAAAGTGTGACTGTCGCCGATTTTGCCTGAAATCGGCTATTATGAAAAACAAAACCAGACAGAGACGAGGTGCGCGTTCTTACTCAACTTGGCAGGCTCATCCCATCGCATGCAACTTTTCGAATCGCCCGGGAATCGGAGAACGAAAAATGACAAAAACGCCACTTTATATTGATTGTGAAGGGGTTACATCAATTTTTGCTCAGAAAATCATTCAAAACTGATGCGAGCAATATAGGGGAGTTCGCGGTAGAGTCCGTCGCAGTCGAGTCCGTAGCCGATGACAAAGTTGTTTTCGATGGCGAAGCCGACATAGTCGGCGTTATATTCGACAGCGCGGCGATCGGGTTTGTCCAGCAGAACGCAGGTTTTAACATTGGCGGCACCTTTTGAGATGAGATATTCTGCCGCCATCTTGAGTGTGCGTCCGGTATCGAGTATGTCGTCGATGATGATCACCTGTGCACCGTTAACCTCGACGGAGAAGTCTTTGATGATCTTGACGTTGCCGGTGGATTCGGTGCCGACGTAGCTCTCCATGGTGATGAAATCGATGCGTGGATGAATGTCGTGAGTGAAAAGCTCACGCACAAGGTCGGCGATGAATATAAAACTGCCGCGCAGAATACCGATGATGACGAGGTCTTCATTGTTGACATTTTCGGCAATTTCCTCCACAAGCTCAATATTCCGCTGATGAATCTGGTCGGCACTGACAATAATGTTGTCTATTTTGTGTTTACGCATGATAACTACCCTTTATATAAGTGGACAATGCGTGCTTATACTAATAGAATAGGCTCACGTAAAGATAAAAAGTGGAGAGTAAAGGTTGAACGTATTGGAGTGGCGCAGAGTCTAACCTGAACTTATCATAGAACAGGCGAAAAATTAACAATGACAGAAACAGGAACAGTAAATACCAGATTGGCGGTGTTGCTAGGGAAAACTAATCTTTTTTCCGAAGATCAGCTTGCCTCGCTTCTCCGTCAGCAGTTGACAGATGGTGTGTCGGTTACGGCGGCAGTTATCGATTATGGATATGCGGAGGAGGATGTTTTTCTGGAGGCACTGGCGGTGGCGATGGGGGTTCCATTTCTGCGTGTGGGTGAGGAACTGATCGATACGGTGGTTTTGCAACGGTTGCCAACCAAGGCGGTCTTTCAATATAACGTGATTCCAATATCTGAGGAGAACAATTGTCTGCGGGTTGCCACCAATGATCCTTTCAGTCCGGGTTTGCTCGACGCTCTGAGACTTGCCAGCGGTAAACGCATTCGTTTGGCGCTGAGTCCGTCGAACGATATAGCAAAGGCATCTAAGAAGTTCTACGGTGTTGGTGCCGACACTGTGGAGCAGATGATTCAGGATGATCGTATCGAAGTGACGGGAGAGGGTTTCACGAAGACCGACTTGAGCGAGATGGATCAGGAGGCATCCATTGTGAAATTCGTCAACCAGATTATCTGGGAGGCCTATCAGGATAACGCTACGGATATCCACATGGAGCCGATGGAGGTGGAGTTGCGCATCCGCTACCGTATTGATGGAGTTCTGCACCAAACTCCGGTACCGGCGCACCTCAAGCGTATTCAGGCGGCGGTTCTCTCTCGCATCAAGGTTATGGCGAATATGGATATTGCCGAGAAGCGACTTCCGCAGGATGGACGTATCAGCTTGCGCGTTAAGGGTGATGATGTCGATGTGCGTGTCTCCACAATGCCAACGGTGTATGGCGAAAGCGTCAGCCTGCGACTGCTTCGGCGCGACAGCGGGATGCTTCGGTTGGATAAGCTGGGGTTGTTAAAGGAAGATGAACGGTTGCTCAACAATTTGATTCACAAGCCACATGGCATTCTTCTGAACACGGGTCCGACCGGGTCGGGTAAATCCACGTCGCTTTATGCGTGGTTGCACACCATCAACACTGTTGACAAGCGGATTATAACGGTGGAGGATCCGATTGAATATGAGATGCCGGGTGTGAACCAGGTTCAGATGCGCTCCGAAATAGGGCTTACGTTCGCACGCGGACTGCGTCATATTCTGCGTCAGGATCCCGATGTCATTATGATTGGAGAGGTGCGTGACAAGGAGACTGCGGAGATTGCGATTCGGGCCGCACTAACGGGGCATTTGGTCTTCAGCACTTTGCACACCAACGATGCTGCGGGTGCGGTGACACGGCTGGTGGATATGGGAATTGAACCTTTTCTTGTGGCATCATCGGTCGAGGGATTGGTTGCCCAACGTTTGATTCGGCGTCTATGCGCAGAGTGTCGCAAGCCTGCCGCGGTGGATCTTAAATATCTCGCGAGCCGTGGATTTCCGATTGATCAACTGGGTGACAGCATACTTTATGAGCCGGGAAGCTGCGAGACATGTCGCCACACAGGGTTTAACGGGCGGACGGGGATATATGAAATTATCGTTATGACCGACCATCTGCGACGGCTTGTTATTCAGCGCGAGTCGAGCACGGTCATCAAGACCGAGGCCTTGCGGGCGGGAATGCGGACTTTGCGCGACGATGGTTGGAACAAGGCGATGGCCGGCATCACCACCGTGGAGGAGATTCTGCGTGTCTCCGACGAAGATGAAGAGCTTTCAGAGACTGATGTTTAATACGAAAGACAGTGACATGCCATGCCGAAATACTCTTATATAGCGCGGACACGCGATGGTGAGCGGGTCAACGGTTTCATCGAGGCTAATGATCAGCGTAGTGCCATGGTGCAGATCGAAGCTCGCGCGCTGGTTCCTATCTCCGTGAAAGAGGGGGTGTCGTCGCGTGCTAATCCTCTGAAGGGGGGAAAATCCAAACGCTTTGAGGTTCAGTGGCGGCGCAATACGATGGCGCGTATGACTAACAGGGAGATGTTGCTGTTTACTCGTGAACTCAGTGACTTACTGGCATCTGGAATGAAGCTGGGCAATGCCCTGCACACCCTTTCGCAACGCGATCCGAGCAAATCCAGCAATCAGGTCGTTGCGCAGTTGCGAGACGAGATTGTGCAGGGTGGTACGCTCTCCAACTCGCTTGGCAACCGTCCTGAGACATTCCCGACGCTATATGTGAGTATGGTGCGAGCCGGTGAGGCTGGCGGACAGTTGGCGCAGTCGCTAGAACAACTGTGCGTTCATTATGAGCGTGTGCAGGAGGCACGCGAGAAGATTGTTTCAGCTATGGTCTATCCGATGATTGTGCTGATAATGGGAATCGCGACTATTATTGTCACAATGGTTTTTGTTATTCCCAAATTTAAAAATATATTCAGTTCACTCGGCAGCACGATGCCGCTGGCAACCAGAATGCTGATAAGCATGAGCGAAGCGTTTGTGAAGTATGGCTGGCTGATGGCCATTATTGCGGTGATAACCGTTATTCTGCTGCGACGTTCGATAAAAACAGATGCCGGACAGCGAGTTTGGCACAAGATGAAATTACGCATCCCTGTCATTAAGAATATTGTAACAGCCAACGCTTATGCCCACTTCGCACGCACGCTGGGAGCCCTGCTGGATAACGGGGTTCCCGTCTTGCAGGCATTGACAATTGTCGAAGACACAGTCGGGAATGTGATTATTGCCGACGAGATACGTAATGCCAGGGAAAAGGTGACTGATGGGGCAGGGCTCTCCTCAACGCTGGCCGCCGGGGGTGTTTTCCCCAGTGTCTTCACCGACATGCTGTCGGTTGGCGAGGAGTCTGGCGATGTTTCCACATCTCTACAGCATATTACCCGGCGTTTTGACAACGACCTCACTCGCAGTATCTCCATGTTCACAACGGTTCTGGAGCCGTTGCTGATTTTGGTGATTGCAGTCGTTGTCGGTTTTGTTGCCATCAGTATGCTGTTGGCTGTATTCGATATGACCAGTGGACTTAATGTTAGTTAAAGATAAAATCATAATATAGAGGTGCAGTATGAGAGAGATGAAAGACGAGAAGAAAAGATGCGGGAATCAGGGTTTCACGCTTATTGAAATCCTGCTGGTGGTCGTTATTATCGGAGTGCTTGCTGCACTTGGGGTTCCAAAGATAACTGGACACATGGAGCGTTCCCGTGTGGCGGCCGCCAAGTCGGACATTAGTGCCATCTCCACCGCCATCAGTATGTATGAGATGGATAACGGTAAGTTTCCGGCGAGTCTGGAGGGGCTGGAAACGGATCCGGGCGGGACTGTGAACTGGCTTGGACCGTACATGGAGAACGGACTTCCTGATGATCCATGGGGCAAGCCCTACGACTATAAAGCACCCGGTTCCCATAATCCGCACAAGTTCGACCTCTCATCTCAGGGTTCCTCCAAGTCGGGGGTTATTGGCAACTGGAAAGAGTGACGAGGTAGAGAATGACGGAGGGCGGCGATCAGATGACGGGTGGAGAAGGGTTGCCACCTGCGCTTGCCGCATGCGGCGGTTTCACTCTCGTGGAGTTGCTGATGGTGGTGATTATCGCCGGGCTGATTGCGGGAATGGCCGTTCCGCGCTTTGTGAATTCGTATAAGGGTGCGCGTCTGCGCGACTCGGTTCGCACCATTGTGCGTATTCACCGCTTTGCGCGTAGCACCTCGGTCTTGGATCAGAAAGCGAGTGCGCTTTTGTTCGATATTGAAAAGAACACCGTCACATTACTCTCGCTTCCGGAGAACGGGGGCGGCGCGGATCGGGCTGGATTTCTAGATCAGATGAATACCAAAGATTCGATCTTCGATGACAACCCTGTGGATGATGAGACAGAAGAGAAAGTGCAAGATGGAGAAGATGGCTCGACGGAAAAAGATTCCATAGAAGAGTTGCTTGAATGTCCGCTTGCAGAGGGGATTAAAATAGTTGATTTTGAGAGCAAGATCGCCGATCAGGAGATTGAGGGAATATATTGGGTCAACTATTTCCCGAACGGTATGTGCGATCCATACAAAATCCGTGTTGCGGGTGCGGACGGCAAAAAATTCGCCACAATCGAAGTAGATTCCATCTCTGGACAGGTGGAGGTGAAGTATGAGTGAGCGTTTTAAAAAGTTCCAAGCCTTGGATAGTCGGGGTTTAAAAAGTTCCAGGTCTTGGACAGATCGAGCACGGTTCTTCTTTGCGTATGCCCGCCGTGGCGACGGAAAGAAGAGCGGGTTCACGCTGATCGAAGTTTTGCTCGCCATGGCGATATTGGGAATATGCGTCACCGGGCTACTGGTCTCTGTGTCAAACTGCCTCGCGGTGGCACGCCGGGCAAAGCTGTACGACGATGCCCGCAACCTTATCGCCCGGGTTGAGCTTGAACGCCCGCTCCTTCTTGAAAAGGAGTTTAAAGAGGGGGTGGAAGAGGGTGGTTTCGATGGCGGTCCGGATGGGTTTAAATGGCGACGCGAAATTGAGGTTGTCGAGATGGGTGACGATATTGAGGCGGAGTTCAATAAGTCGAAACTGTTCAAAATAACAACACGTGTGAGCTGGGAGTATCGCGATAAAACCGCATTTGAAGAGGTGACTACATATCTATACCGCCCAGATGCGGAAGAGTGAATATTATGAAAAGATTACGCAAGAAAAGTGATAATAGAGGCTTCACGCTTATTGAGGTGTTGGTGTCCGTGTTGATTCTTACCATGGCGATGGCGATTGTCTGGCAGACATTTTCAATGGCGTTAAATGCCTGGCACAAAGGCGAAACATTTCTTTCACAGATGCATCATGGCGATTTTGTGATAGATCAGCTCACCGATGCCTTGCGTTCAGCCGCTTACTTTGATGAGTCCGGCGGCATCTATGGTTTCCGCCTTGAAAACCGTAACAGCGGCGAATACCCCAACGATGTTTTGAGCTGGGTGAAATCCGGAGCGGGGCTTATGCCGCAGGATGCCGCGTTGGCGCGTGGTCTGCATCGCGTGGATTTTACTGTGGACAAAAACGAGGACGGCGAGATGGTTGTGATGGCGCATGTCTATCCGCATCTTGCTGATGATGACAGAGACAATGAGTTCGGCGATGGTGAAACCTGGGAGATTTCATCCGTTATCAAGGGAATTAACTGTCGCGTTTATAACGAAGAGGACGAAGAATGGTCGGAGGAGTGGGAGAACACCAACAGTATTCCAGCAATTCTCGAAATAACACTCTACATGGATCCGCTTGAAGGTGACAGTGAACCGGTTACTATCAAGCGTGCTGTTCAGATTCCGATAAGCCGTGAGTTGAGGGCGGGCGTAATCTTTGATGAAAGTCAGAAGAATACCGGAACGCCTCCCGATGATGCCTCTCTTGCCGCCGCACGCAAACGCGCCAAAGAGGGCGGCGCGGGCGCGGGAATCACTTCTGGACGAATGCCAGGCGGACGAAGCGGGCGTGGAAGCGGAAGAAAAGGCGACCCATCTTCACGTCCACCGTCACACCGTCCACCGTCACGTCCGGGCGGCGGCGGTCGGGGCAGCG
>CAYTQP010000047.1:0-7475 GCA_964440175.1 uncultured Verrucomicrobiota bacterium | reverse complement strand
CGTCCACCGTCACACCGTCCACCGTCACGTCCGGGCGGCGGCGGTCGGGGCAGCGGCGGTCGGGGCGCGCCCCCGCCCCCGCCGGGCGGACCGCCGGGGCTTCCAGGGAGATAGTGAAAATGAATGCCGAAATAGAATCATATTCCAAAGATAGCAAGAAGAGCGGATCCGCCTTGCTGGTTGCCCTGTGGTCTGTCATCATCCTTTCGCTTCTAGTGGCAGGATTTGCCTTTGAAATGAATATTGAAGCGGGAATAATATCTCACGCCCGCAAGCGGATGAAGGCACGCTATCTGGCCCGGGCAGGCATTGAATGGAGCAAGGCTGTATTGGCGCGGCGTAAAGATGTGAGCAAAAAGGACGAAGATTCGATCGCCGCCGCGGAGGATAACGAGATGGATGTCGCCGCCCTGCATCTCTCCCGAGGCATGGGGGCTCGGAGTCAGACGGTGAATTTGGGAGATGGAACATTTACGGTTGACATAGTTCCAGAAAGCGCGAAGCGTAATGTCAATCTCCTTAGTCATGAGGATTGGGAGGAGTTGCTCGATATCACCAATGTGCCTGAAGACGATTGGCCGGAGCTGATCGATTGTTTTGGCGATTGGGTGGACAAAAACGATTTGCATTTACTCAACGGCGCTGAGCAGGACGACCCTTATTACGCGGATGCGGGCATCAAGGTTAAGAACGCCGCTATCGATACGGTGGACGAGTTGTTGTTGATTAAGAACTTCAGTGCGAGCATTGTTTACGGCGGACCGGCGGAGGATGAAGATGATCCGCCACTCACGGGGATCGCCGAGCATCTAACCACTTGGGGTAACGGCAAGGTAAACATAAACGATGCATCGCGCGAGGTGCTTCTCACGCTGACAAATATTGCGGACGACTTCTGGATCGACGCGATCATCGAATTGCGAAAAGGCGATGACGGTGAGGCCGGCACTGTGGATGACGGTTTTAAGAGCGTTGAAGAGGCAATGAGTTTGATTCCTGAACTCGCGCAGGTGCGGGGGCAGATAACCACAAGAGATATAACCTACCTTCGAATAACATCTGTTGGTGAGGTTAACGGTGTCAAAAATGTTGTCTGGTGTATAATGCGCGTAAAAGGCAAAGAGACTCTCCCTGTCTACTGGCACGAAGGTCCGATGTAGCCTGTGGTGTCACGGAAGTGCATTCGCTTGAACGCTGAATAGCTTGGATTAGTCCTGAATCAGCGAAAATCACACCGTTTCGCTCTTTTACCGATCCCTTTGGCAAGCCGTTTTTTTTATTTCAAAAAAAGTTATATCGCAACCGTTTGAAATACAAGCAGTTGGCAATTTGTGACAAATTGGCGCTTGACCAAACACCACAATATGTAGATTATCGACGGGTCTTTTTTTGAAACATACACAATATGTTGTGTATGTCGATTTTATGAAACTTTTAACTGCCAAATATTCAGGAAGGTCTTTCAGATGATTGAAGCTCGCAAGGGGAACAGCAAAACAGAGCAAATAATTGACCGCAAGTCTGCGATTCAGGTCAATCGTATTACAAAAGAGTTAAGCCGTAAGTCCAGGAATGCACCCAAGGGTAAGTCGGGACTTAAAATAGAACGTTTTTTTACAAAGGAGGGTGTAAATCCTTTTGATGAAGTTGAATGGGAGAGACGTGATGCCAAGATAGTCGATTCAAAAGGCAAGGCCATCTTTTCCCAGGAAAATATTGAGGCTCCGAAGGACTGGTCTATGTTGTCGACAAACATTTGCGCGTCTAAATATTTTTACGGTGCGCAGGGTAGCGATTTGAGGGAGGATTCCGTAAGAGCACTCATTCACCGTGTTGCGCGCACCATCTCCGATGCCGGGCTGGAGCGTGGATATTTCAAAGCGAAGAATGACGCAGAGGCGTTCTACTCTGAACTGACATTTCTTTGCGTGAATCAGTACGGGGCGTTCAATTCGCCGGTTTGGTTCAATTGCGGACTCTATCATGAATATGATGTGGGCAAGGGGAGTGCCGGCGGCAACTTCTATTACGATATGGAGACGAATTCCATCAAATGCGCGGTCACGCAGTATGAGTATCCACAGTGTTCGGCCTGTTTTATTCAGTCCGTAGATGATACGATGGAAGATATTATGCGTTTGGCGCGTAGCGAGGCATCCCTGTTCAAGTTTGGTAGCGGCACGGGAACCGACCTGTCGACTTTGCGTAGCTCGCGTGAAGTTCTCAGCGGTGGCGGTGAGCCGAGTGGTCCTATGTCGTTCCTGCGCGTTTACGATGCCATTGCGGGGGTTGTTAAATCTGGAGGGAAAACGCGCCGCGCTGCGAAGATGAACTCGCTCAAGTGTGGGCATCCCGATATTAAAGAGTTTATTCAAGCCAAGAAGCTGGAAGAGAAGAAGGCCTGGGCGTTGATCGAGAACGGTTACAGTGGCGACTTAAACGGTGAGGCCTACGCATCTGTCGCCTTTCAGAATGAAAATCTGAGTGTGAGGGTTACCGACGAGTTCATGAATGCCGTGCAGAAAGGCGAGGACTGGACCACGTATTGGGTCACGGATCCGAGTCGCGAGGGTCCGACTTACAAGGCCCGCGATTTGTTGAGCTGGATTGCCGATGGCACATGGATGTGTGGTGATCCCGGCTTGCAATATGAGGATACAATCCAAAAATGGCATACTTGCAAGACTTCGGGCCCCATCAATGCAAGCAATCCCTGTAGCGAGTATATGTTCCTCGACAACAGTGCCTGCAATCTGGCATCGTTAAATCTGATCAAGTTCCTCAAGGAGGACGATACGTTTGATGTCGAAGGGTTCAGGGCTGCCACTCAGATATTTATCACTGCTCAAGAGATACTTGTCGGAATTTCCAGTTATCCCACCGAAGACATAGCCATGAACAGCCATCGGTTTCGCCCGCTTGGACTGGGTTATGCCAATATAGGCGCACTTTTGATGTCGAGCGGTCTGCCGTACGACAGCGATGAAGGTCGCGGAATATCCGGGGCTATAACCGCGCTCATGACCTTTGAGGCGTACAGTCAGTCTGCGCGTATTGCGGCTGAGCTGGGTGCTTTCGCCGACTACAAGGATAATGAGAAGCCGATGCAGGAGGTTATTGAGAAACATCGCCAAGCTCTGCTCTCTCTGGACGACACTTGTCCCGACTATCTTGTTACTGCGGCGACGAAGAGTGCCAATGTTGCTCTTGAGCTTGGTAAAAAACATGGTTTTCGCAATGCGCAGGTCACTGTGTTGGCACCCACCGGCACCATTGGGTTTTTGATGGATTGTGATACTACCGGCATTGAACCCGACGTTGCGCTCGTAAAATATAAAGCACTTGTCGGCGGTGGTATGCTGAAAATTCTAAATCGTTCTGTTCCGACAGCACTGAAGAATCTGAACTATACCGCTGAAGAGATTGAAGAGATTATGGTCTATATCGATGAGAACGACACTATTGAAGGTGCTCCCGCCTTGAAAGAGGAGCATCTTCCCGTGTTTGACTGTGCGTTCAAGCCTCGTAAAGGTCAGCGTTTTATCCACTATAAAGGGCATTTGAAAATGATGGGTGCTGTTCAGTCGTTCCTCTCAGGAGCGATAAGCAAAACTGTTAATATGCCGGAAAACGTTACGGTCGAGGAGATTGCGCAGACCTATATAGATGGCTGGAAGATGGGACTCAAGGCGATTGCTGTCTATCGCGATGGTTGCAAGCGTTGCCAGCCCTTGAATCTTGACAAGCAGGAGATTGCGCACAAAGAAACCTCCACCGGGGGGAATGGCGCAACGGCAAAACCACTGCGCAAGCGCATGCCCACCACCAGGAACTCAATAACTCACAAGTTTGATATTGCCGGACATGAGGGTTATTTGACAGTGGGGCTTTACGACAATGGAACGCCGGGAGAACTGTTCATCACAATGGCAAAAGAGGGTAGTACCATCGGTGGATTGATGGACTCATTCGGAACGGCCATCTCGATGTGTCTCCAGCATGGAGTGTCAATTGAGGTGTTGGCCGCCAAGTTTGCGCACTCCCGTTTCGAACCCAGCGGGTTTACAAAGAACCCCGATATTCCGATGGCCAAATCGCTCATGGATTACATCTTCCGCTGGCTCGCCATCCGTTTCATCGGTAAAGACGAATCAGATGAGCGGAAAAGTGGCGTGCAGGAAAAGGAATTAGCAAAAGCATTAACCCCCGCCGCCGAGATAGAGATTGTGCCTGCCAAAATTGATGACCAGTTCAAGCATTTTATGGAGGATGCTCCCGCGTGTGATGCCTGCGGAGCCATCACTGTGCGTAATGGCACTTGCTACAAGTGTTTCAATTGCGGCAACTCAATGGGATGTTCCTGAGCACGTTATAGAGGCGTAGTTCCTGCGAACCCCGGCGGCATACGTCGCCGGGGACAATGTCAATTTATGCTGTCAATCTGCCCTCTCAAAGCGGGCTATGCTCTCGATGTGATTTGTCTGAGGGAACATGTCGACGGGTTGGACGTGTGTCAGTTTGTAGTCACCGTTTCCACACAGCATCTGTCCGTCACGCGCTAGAAACGCGGGGTTGCAACTTACGTATATGATGATTTCCGGCGCAATTTTAAGCAGGGTTTGCACCGTCTCCGAGTGCATGCCGGTGCGTGGTGGATCGGTGATGATGATGTTGGGTTTGCCGAAGCTTCTCATTTTGCCTTGGATATTTTTTATATTTCGGAGATCCAGTTTGATAAAGGAGCAGTTTTCGATACCGTGTCGCCTGGCGTTTTCGCGTGCATCCAGCACAGAGCTTTCAGCTGCCTCTACAGCGAGAACCTTGCGGCAATGTCTTGCGATGAAGAGGGTGATTGAGCCAGTGCCGCAGTAAAGGTCGTAAACAACATCTTCCCTCTTCAGTCTAGCACTCTCCAGTATCTGAAGGTAGAGCCGTTCCGCCTGAACGGTGTTGGTCTGAAAAAAGGAGTTGGCAGAGATGCGATAGACGTATTCGCCAAGTTTATCGGTGATATAACCCGGACCATAAACTGTAAATTCCCGGTTGCCGACAGCTGTAACCCGCCGGGTTTCGCTGACATTGTTGACAAACGTGGTGAGGCGACCGCCCAGTGCCGACTGAAGGGTCTCGGAAAACTCCTTCATCAGTTTTGGTTGCCAGGTGCTGGTGACAATATTGACCATAAACTCACCAGTGTACTCACCCTTACGGAGAATTAGTTTGCGCAGTTCGCCGACGCGGGAGCGGGACGAGTAAACCGGGAGCCTCTTTTTATGCTTCAGGCAGAAGGTGCGGGTGGTTTTGAGCGCGATATTCATCTCCTCCGACGCAATGTCGCAACTGTCGATATTCACAACAGCGGCATGGTTGCCCGAAGAGTGAAAGCCGAGGGCGAATCCGCGTTCATTTCGGCTGTTTGCGGATTTGGAAGTCAAACTTCGATTATCGCCGAACGAGAAGACCAGCTTGTTGCGATATCCGAAAAGTTCAGATGCCGGCAGGCACGAAGCAATCTCCGGCGATCGGAATTTACCGATACGCTCCAAAGCGTCACGCACTTGCTTCTGTTTCAGGCGCAGTTGTTCAGTGTATTTAAGGTGTTGCCACTTGCATCCGCCACACACTCCGAAGTGTGCGCATTGCGGTTCGACACGGTGTGGTGACGGTTCGACAACCTCTATCATGCGTGAAACGAGGAAGCGCTTTTTGACCTTTAAAATAACCGCCTTGACCGTGTCTCCAACAGCGCAGGGACCTTGTGCAAAGACACTCATGCCATCCTGCAACTGTCCGTAACACTGGTTTTTATCGCCAAGATCGAGTAGCTTGACCTCAACTATCTCTCCCTTCTTGTAGTTGCCAGTAGCAATGACGGCTTCCGGGTGATTCAGATTATCTTTTGAATGTGGGTTTATCATGTTTATGAGCTTAGACTTCCATGGTGGTTATTTTGATTTGAGATATTCAACAAGCTTTTTCGGGCGGTATTTTTTGTCTTCATTGTAGCGTTTTTCAACTGAAATGTTCAGAGATTCCAGGCATTTGGGCAGTTTTCCAATGGAACGGTGGTGTGTGCCTTTGAACCAGTACACTCCCCGTCGTGATTTGTGAAGTTTGCCGAGGTAGAGGGGCGTTCGCGAAAAAGTAAGTTGCCTGATATATCTGGTGTTGAACGCCAACTCCTGTTTTGACGCATGGCTTATCATCCACTTCAGCGCGATATCCGACAACTTGTGTTCAGAATAGCCTCCGCCAATATCGCAATGAACACCGACAAACCAAACTTGTCGCACGGTTTGGTCTGGGGTTGGTTGTGTAACCCACAAAGCAGGCTTAAAATCTATCCGCTTCTCATCAATTGCCACGGCGTGACATGCGTATTCAACTGTGCTGCTCAACTGTGTGTCATGGAATTCGTACTTCTTTTTCTTGATGTCCTCCAACACGCGAAGAGGAATCCCCAGCGCACCGACGGTATCCCACACGCCAACGAATTTTATTCTGGGAACACAAGGGTTGCCGGGAATTTCGTTGATGACATGAGAGTATTGGCTTCTCAGCCTCCTGGCTTTTGGTGAGTTAGGGTGATGCGTCTTGGCGCGATACATACTGTAGGCCTTGGGAATGAGTTCCGCATGTTCCTTTTTAAGAATTCCGACGTTTCGAATAAAACCAACTGTGCTTCTTGCCGTATACGCGCCCCGGCTGAATCCAAATAGATATATTTCGTCTCCGGAGATGTAGTTGTGAACGAGAAAGCGGTAAGCGTCTCGAATGTTTTTGTCTAGTCCAACGCCCATAGCACCACCTTGAATGGCGGTACTGGCACCCTCGGACCCTACGCCCCAGTCGTAGAAAACAATCTGATTCACACTGTCTTTGTCTTTGGGGAGAATAGCCCGGGTGAGTTTCACCACATTGGTCACATCTCTCTTTTCTGGATTATTCCAGGTTCCATCGCAGCAAATAATAATTCGTTTTTTCATGGCGTTAATCTTCTCCATTTGGGTGTGATTGTGATGGCATTCCATATGGTAGTAATCAGAATATTTGCCACGCCATACAGTGTTAGAACAATAAAGGCTTGTTTAAGTGTAAGATAGCAGTAACGAGTTAGTATAAAGGTTGAAAACAACTCAAAGGAAATCAATGAAAAACAGAATATGAAGGGGGAAAGAATAAAATTGGTAACAAGGACTCCCCGCCCCATAGATATTGTCGTGATTACAACGCTTTTAAACTCAAGCAACGCATTTTTTCTGGCAACGATATACAGAATAATCCAAAGAGTAGGTAGTATGCTAAGCATAGTTTATTTTCTTTCCCTTTTCATCACGCATAGTATAAATTTATATACCTACCCGTGCCGAACTTTAGAAGTTTATTATATGGAAATTTATATGTCAAATAGAACGGCATGGAAAAAAGATCACAAGAAAAGTGCAGGAAATACGGTGTAAACGGCTTGTCGTCAC
>CAYTQP010000046.1:12473-17954 GCA_964440175.1 uncultured Verrucomicrobiota bacterium | reverse complement strand
AAGACAAAAGCGAAATCGACAGCGAAGACGAAGCCGACAGCGAAGACGAAGCCGACAGCGAAGACGAAGACAAAAGCGAAATCGACAGCGAAGACGAAGCCGACAGCGAAGACGAAGCCGAAAGCGAAGCCAAAGACGACAGCGAAGCCAAAGACGAAGACAAAAGCGAAAGCTAAACCGAAGGCAGAGGCAAAGGGGGCGGCAACGGAGGAATCTGCAGAGAAGTCGGCTGAATAACCTGCGGATCTAACAAGAGTGCCGGACATCTGTTGATGATCAAATGGTTGATTGAGGTCAGGAAGCCGATTGACCGCGATGCGGTGGTCAGTCGGCATCTCCCATACGTTGTGATCACTGCCCCGTTTTTGGTGGTGGCGCGATTGCTTCCGAAGGGGGTGGGGGTTGTGCCTGGCTGTATGTTCAAGCGGATAACTGGTTTTCCGTGTATGTTTTGCGGTTATACCCGCGCTTTTCAGCATATGGCGCACGGCGAGTTTGGTGTGGTGCTGGTGGATAATCCGGCGGCGATTGTGCTTTTTATTTTCATGATGACGGTGTTCCTGTTTAATTTAACGGGACTTCTGACCGGCAGGGTGATTGAACTTGGATACGTTTTTCGAATTGAGCGCAGGCGGTTTGTGTCTGCGGGGGTGATAGCATTTTTTATATTAAACTGGATATACAGACTGGCCAATGGGTTCTCTTGAAACGGCGGGTCTGTCGCGTGAGAGTGTTTTTGAGAAAAGGAACCGAAGTATGGCGGGCAAGGTTGAGAGTATTGAGCAGGTGGTTGGTGATTGGGTTGCCGATCTTTTTGGAGGAGTCTTTCCCTGCGTGGAGATTGAACGGTCGCTTTTGAAGATGGCGGAGACTTCCGATGAGGCGCATGGTGACTATCAGTGCAACGCCGCGATGGGGTTGGCGCGGACGATGAAGCGGGCACCGCGCCAGATTGCGGAACTGGTGGTTGGGTCTATCGCGGACAAACCGGATTTTTTGGATCGCGCCGAGGTTGCCGGACCGGGGTTTATCAATATATTCCTCGATAGCGGCTGGCTGTCGAAATTTACCTCGCAGATGTTACTGGATAAGCGCCTGGGGGTGCCGCAGTATGGGCGTGGGAAGACAATTATATTTGACTATTCGAGCCCCAATGTCGCTAAGCCCATGCATATTGGGCATATCCGATCTACAGTGATAGGCAATGCGTTGGATCGTCTGCACCGGTTTCTGGGGTATTCTGTGCTGGCCGACAATCACCTGGGTGATTGGGGCACTCAATTCGGGTTGATTCTACTGGGATATCGCGAGTTTATTGACGAGGTGGCGTTACGTGAACATCCCGCCGAAGAGCTTGAGCGTGTCTATGTGAAAAGCTATAACCGTTCGAAGAGCGATGAGGAGTGGCTCGACAATGCGCGAAGCGAACTCGTCAAGTTACAGTCGGGAGATGCGGAGTGCATGGAGATTTGGGAGCGTTGTATCACACTCAGTTTGAAAGAGTTCGGGCGTATTTACAAACGGCTCGGAGTGGAATTCGATATGGTGCGTGGCGAGAGCTTCTACAGAGATCGTCTTGCCGGAGTGGTTCAGGCGTTGAAGGATAAAGGGTTGCTGGAGGAGAGCGATGGCGCGCAGGTGGTTTTTCTGGATGACGCTCGCGAGGATGTCTGTATTGTGCAGAAGCGGGACGGTGGGTTTAACTACACCACGACGGATCTCGCCACGGTCATCAGCCGCATTGAGGAGTTTAGTCCCGACAAGATTGTATATGTCACCGATGAGCGGCAACAGCGGCATTTCAAACATTTTTTTGAAGTTTGCGAACGAGCTGGCTGGAAGACCGATCTGGTACACGTCTGGTTCGGGTTGATGCGTTTGCCGGGCGCAACGTTCTCGACGCGCGAGGGCAATGTCATAAAACTTGAGCGTTTACTTGATATGGCCGAGGAGAAGGCTCTTGAAATGGTGCGCAAATCGAGTCCCGGGATGCCGGATGAACAGCAACGGGCGGTAGCTACGGCAGTTGGTGTCGGAGCCATCAAATACACCGACCTGAGTCAGAACCCGCAGAGTCTGGTAACGTTCACCTGGGAGAAGGCTCTGTCGCTTGACGGCAATTCGGCACCGTATTTGCAGTATGCTCACGCCAGAATCGCCAGTGTAGTTGACAAATACATGGCGCGGTTTCCGAATGGCGACCTCTCTGCCCATCCCATAAAGCTGATAGATGCGATTGAGCGCAGGCTGGGTCTTAAGCTTGCCAGGTTTGCGGGAGTGACGAAAAAGTCGGCGGAGTTATATCGTCCCAACATGTTGGCTGACTATCTCTATGAGCTGGCGCAACTTTACAGCTCTTTTTATCAGAACCTGCCGTTTTTGCGGGCGGATGAGGGCGTTCGTGAGAATCGTATAAATCTCTGCCGCCTGACAGCGGCTGTGCTGAAGAAAGGCCTTGATCTGCTTGGGATTAATGCGCCTGACAGGATATAAGTGAAGAAATGGATTGAGATATGATTAGCGCGGAACCGGAGGACATCCAAAGGAATCCCTCCTTTATGGAAGGGGAGACAGACTCCTTTTTCAGACCCGGTGGACTTTTAGAAAGGGCTTGCGCGAATGAGGAGTTTCCCTATGAACACCGTCCGCAGCAGGAGCAGATGGCGGCGGCGGTGGCGAGTGCCTTCCGGGCGCGTGCGCACTTGGCAGTTGAGGCAGGCACGGGTGTGGGGAAAAGTTTTGCCTATCTGATTCCGCTTATACTGATGGCGATAGAGGACGAGGTGCAGGTTGTGGCAGCAACGTACACAATCAGTCTTCAGGAACAGCTGATGAATAAAGATATCCCTTTCCTGCGGAAACACATGGAGCGCGACTTCAGAGCTGTACTGGTGAAGGGTCGACACAATTATATCTGTCTTCGGCGTCTGGAGCGGGTGCGGACATATCAAAAGGACATGTTTCGACCTCGTCAGGAGGAGGAACTGGCAAAGATTCGCGACTGGGTGAGCGAGGCTTGGGACGGCAGTATCCAGGAGTTACCGACGCGCCCGTCGAACGATGTCTGGGGGATGGTTTGCGCCGAGCGCGGCAACTGTCGGGGCAAGAAGTGTCCGCAGAACGAGAGGTGTTTTTTCATGGCGGCGCGTCGCAAGATGCATGACGCGCATCTACTCGTTGTTAATCATCATATTCTCTTTTCGGATTTAGCGTTGAAGATGGGTGGGGCCGGGCTTCTGCCACCGTATGCGGCGGTTGTACTCGACGAGGCGCATCAGGTCGAACAGACCGCCAGTTCCCATCTTGGGATACGCCTGTCACCGTATACGTTTGATCACTGGTTCAGGCGGCTGTATGTGTCTGAGACGAACAAAGGGCTACTGGCGATTTTGCGGCGCGGTCGCGAGGCCGGCGAGGTACAAAGGTTGCGTGACAGCATAAACGAACTCTATGCCGAGATAACGCAGTGGGCCAAATTCCGCGACAACAAGACCCGGCGGGAGGTTGTGAAACCGCTTGATATGGGTTCGGTGGTCATTGGCAAGATGAAGATGCTCCTGTTGTCGTTGCGTACCCTTATAGATGAGACGGAAGACGATGACATGGCGGTGGAGTTCAAGTCTTTGCGTCAGCGCGGTGCGGCGTTGCTGGAGGAGCTGAGCGCATTTCTTGTACAGAGTCGCGATGATCACGTCTATTGGGTTGAGCGGGAGGGTCGCCGCCGGGTGACGGTTCTTTATTCGGCACCCATAGAGATTGCCCCTATCCTGAAAGAGTATTTTTTTGATAAAGTTCCTTGTGCGGTGATGACGAGTGCCACACTGGCGGTGCGTGGAAAGCTTGAATATTTCCAGAACAGAATCGGGGCGTATGAGAGTCGCGCATTGAGCGTTGGTTCTCCTTTTGACTACTTGCGGCAGATGCGGGTTCTGGTTGACGGTGACATGCCGGACCCTAATGACGGCGAGCGTTATTCCACCGCCATTACGAAGGCGCTACCACCGCTTCTCGCACGCTCGCGTGGTCGTGCGTTTGTGTTGTTCACCAGTAGCGCGTTGATGCACAAGATTGCGGGGATGATAGAGGATCAGCTTGAAAGCGAAGGCTATCAATTGTTCGTGCAGGGCGGTGGTTTGTCACGTACTGCGTTGCTGGAGTCATTCAAGGGTGCTGAATGCGGTGTGCTTTTCGGGTTGGACAGTTTTTGGATGGGGGTGGATGTGCGCGGTGAGGCGCTCAGCAGCGTGATCATCACGCGGCTCCCGTTCGCGGTGCCTGATCAGCCGTTGATGCGTGCACGTATGGAGCGCATTACGGAGCGTGGCGGGAATCCGTTTTTCGACTACTCGTTGCCGGAGGCAGTACTGAAGTTTCGTCAAGGTGTCGGTCGTCTGGTGCGCACTGCGACTGATGAGGGTATAATTGCGGTTCTCGACAACCGAATTGTGAAAAAGTCGTATGGGCGAACATTTTTGAATGCCCTTCCGGAGTGTTCTGTTGAGTGCGTGAAGTTTATCTAGGGATCATCGAAATAAAAAAAAGTGATAAAGTATGATTTTCTTATTTGCATTTCCTGGTAAAAAAAGTTACTCAAGGGTAATCGAAGTGGAAAAGATCGGCATTTTGATGTTTGCATCTGTTGTCGCGGAGTGATAATGTGCGATGGATTATTTGTAGATCAGAACTAAGAAAGGGTATTTGTTTTGGATATCGGCAAGAGTGGTTTCATGTTGATTAGCGTGATGATGTTCCTTCTGTTTGCGCAACCTGCGTTTTCGAAGGGGCATTCAGCGGTTGCGACGGTTAGAACCCTTGTCGAAGCGACTGTGGCGCCGACTGGCGATGGCGTAGTGTGTGCTGAGATGCTTCAGAAGAATATCGAAGTTGCGACTAAGACGAATGGGGTCTCAGAAGATGTTCGGGATGTAAAGGAGTTGCCTGTCGATCTGACGGTCGAAAGCGAGAAGGAGTTGCAACTGATTATCGATGAGTTGGAGAGAAGGGTGATCGATGTGGCAAAAGAACAGAACAATTTACGCGCCGGGATTAGAGAGTCCGGGCGCAAGGCGTTTCAGACGGAAAAGGATTTAGAGAAGCTGGAAGACCCGAAATTGATTGAGCTTCGCAAACGACTAGAGGCGGCCGAGATGGAGTGTTATCGGATACGTGCGGAATATATGCAGTTACTCAATAGTAAGCCGCAGGTGCAGGAGTCTGTAAAGGAGCAGCAGGAGCTGTGCGCAAATCTGAATGCGAACAGAATAGAGTCACGTCGTTTGCGCGAGAAGCTGGCGGAGGCGAAGCAGAGACTTCGTCAGGTGCAACGAGAGTTAAGCAAAAAGAGCGAGAAATAGGCGGAGCGACCAGGAATATTTTTTTGATAATTGATATACTATGATTTTGAATGAAAGAGAGACAGATGTTTCTAAGGAGTAGACTCATGAACAAGGCACGAAACTTGATGACTGGAAAGATGACGAG
>CAYTQP010000046.1:0-12373 GCA_964440175.1 uncultured Verrucomicrobiota bacterium | reverse complement strand
TTTGCGGAGCCGAATTACATTCAGCACACACTAAGAGTGCCGAACGATCCGATGTATAGCTCGCTGTGGGGGATGGAGTATATTGGGGCTCCCTCCGCCTGGGACCTGAGTACTGGTAATTCTAATTTTGTTTTAGCGGTTATCGACACGGGAATACAATATGACCATGAGGATATAGCGAAAAACATGTGGGTGAATCCTGGTGAGGATCTGAATGGCGACGGGGAGATATCCTGGGATGAGTGGAACGGTATTGACGATGATATGAACGGATATATCGATGATTTTCACGGTTGGGATTGTGCTGATAATGATAATGATCCTTACCCTGACGCAGTTGACGAGGCACATGGGTTGCACTGTGCGGGGACAATTGGCGGAGTCGGTGACAACGGGATAGGTGTGGCGGGGGTGAACTGGCGCGTTAAAATCGTATCGTTGCGTTTTCTTGATGAGAGTGGTAGCGGGCAGACAGCAGATGCTATTGAGGCGATGAACTATGTCATTCAGAACAACATCCAGCTCTCCAATAATAGCTGGGGTGGACCTTCTCCCAGCTTGGCAATGTCGGAGGCTATTGAGAAAGCTGGTTTGCTCGCCAATCACCTGTTTATTGCTGCGGCCGGCAATGAAGGCATGAACAATGATATTATGCCTAGTTATCCCAGTAGCTATGATCTGAACAACATTATATCGGTGGCGGCTCTTAACCCGCCAGCTTTTCCGGGGAATTCATCGTCAATGGCATTATTCTCGAACTATGGAGCCACCAGTGTTGATATTGCCGCGCCGGGAGTTGGTATTTTAAGCACCATTCCTGTGAATGAGTATGAGTATTTTGATGGAACTTCCATGGCTGCACCACATGTGACCGGTGTGGCGGCTTTTCTTTGGGGCGTGAATCCAAATATGGCGTGGAAAACTATTCGGAAAGCAATTTTGATGGGGGCCAGAACCAATGCGAACTTGGATGGATTCGTTCTTACAGACGGCGAGTTGAATATTCCCGGAGCACTGGGATATCTCGATTCCGCGATAGCGACAGATCAGAGATGCTATCGTTCCGATGCGACTGTTACCGTTTCGGTTATGGATTTTGGTGTGCCGTTGCCGACCATTCCGCCCTCAGTTCCAGCGGTGGGAACGAATAATATTTCGCTCCATGTTGAGTTGCATGACGCTGGTGGCGCACGCAAATGGGAGACGGATATAACTTTGACGCGCGTTGGCAGAACCGCGCGGTTTGTGGGCACGTTGGATCTATCCAGTCCACTTGTCCCCGCGCTTGAGGGTGACAATCTGGTCTTCATCTACACCGGTACTAACAACAGGACTGCAGAAGTTTCCGCGCCAATCGACAATACACCGCCAGTGATTTCGAATCTTAAGGTGGAGCAGGTCGATTCAGACTGGGCAAGAATCAGCTGGATTACGGATGAGCCGAGTCGGGCGGACTTTATTATCTCGCAGACACTTCCGCTTGCGGGAGTAACGCCGTACAGGGTGGTTGACGGACCTGGCAAGGTTGTGGTTGATGGACCCTACACCAGCTATTATCACTCGGTGACGGTGGATCGTCTGGATATGACAAACCTCTACTACTATGCGATTGTCACATTGGATTGTGCTCAGAACCAGGTGTCAAATCCCGTGGATCTGACATCATTGGATCCGGCAGACTATCCGTGGTTGTTCACGCTGTTCAGAGAGAATGTTTATTCATATGATTTGGAGGACGGGTTGGCTGGCTGGCAGATGTCATCGGCGACGACAGGGGAGGTTTGGCAGTTGGGAGAACCCGTTTATGGTCCTACGGCCGCCTATTCAGGGAAGAATCTATTTGGAACAGTGCTTAACGGCCGCTATCCGAACCTGGCCAAAGATTCATGGGTGGAGAGTCCGACGATATCGGTTGGCAAGTTCCCCCGGCTTCATATTCAGTCATGGCATAGTATGTCCATCGAAGCACCGCCTGATCATCTCGATCAGGGATTTGTGGAGGTGAATGATGGAAAAGGCTGGAAGAATGTCACGATGTCGGACACCAATCTCTACGGCGGGCGCATTTGGATGAATATCCCCGAATGGAGAAAGCGTGAGTTTAATCTGTCCGCTTTTGAGGATAAGGGTGTGAAGATCAGGTTCCGAATTGATTCCGGTGAGGCGGGGACGGCGGCCGGGTGGTATGTTGACGATGTCGTGTTGTCGGAGGTTAAAGAGCAGGGGCTGAATCTTTTGGGATACACGATAGACGATTCGGTCGGCGGCGATGGCGATGGTTATCCCGATCCGGGAGAGACTTTTTATATAGACATTGAGATGTTGAACAGTTTTGTCGACCAAACACTGACTGGTGTCACTGCAACCGCGCAGACATCGGCTGAAGGTGTGACCATCAAGAGTGGCGCATCGAGTTTGAATTATGGCGATATAGCCCCTGCCACACGTAAGAAGAGCGGGAATGTTTTGCTTGTGCAGGCATCCGATTCTGTGCTTCCCGATTCTCCGACAGCAACATTTTTCCATGATGCCGTGGATGCGAGTGGCACTGTGAGGCGTGATATTTTCAAAATTAAATTTGATAATTACAAAACGGTTGCAGGGAAGGTGACCGATATTGTTGGCGGTGCGCCTGTTGACGGAGCCATCGTGATTGCCGAGGCCAAAGATATGCCGACGCGGACAGCGATAAGTGAGGCAACGGGACAGTATCTGCTACACGGTTTGTCGGACGGTGTTACGTATAAGGTGTACGCCTATAAACCCGGAGTGTTTTCGCCGTCGGAAGGTGTTGAGCTGACGGCACCTCAAACAGGATGGGATATTGAGCTGGGGGTGGCGACTGCCAATCCCAGTCCGGCAAGCTTTACATTGTCTTGTCCTCAAGGGACGCTGCAGAAAGAGACTCTCACGCTGGATAATACTGCAGGTACAGTGGATTTGATTTATGAGATGGATATAGAGTATGATTTTAATTCTGCGGCAGAGAATTGGCTTAGCGTAACCAATGCCAGGGGAACAGTTGTAGCGGGTGCTACCGGTGATGTTACTCTTTACATTGATACTGACGGTCCGCAACCCGGTGGATTGAATGGAGGTGCATACGGAGCCACAATCGTTATTAAGAGCAATGATGTCGGCGGTGATGATATTGATGTGCCGGTCTCCCTTAAGATAGTCCCCTCTCCTATTCTCACGCTGAGTCGCGTTGAGGCATCTGGTGGCGATGGTGATGGGGTTGTGGAGCCCGGAGAGACGCAGGATATCGATGTTGTGCTTGGCAACAGAGGAGATGAAACGGCGACATTTGTGACAGGTGTATTGCGCTATGTTGGTGCAACCGGGCTGGTGACGGTGGTCGATTCCGATATGGGTTGGATGACGATAGAACCGGGGCTTGGAACTCACGCAAACAATCTTGGACAGATTACAGTTGCCGGTTCCGTCACGAATGGAACACCATTGCTCTTCGAGCTTGATGTCAACACAGGGGTATTGAACTGGACGTTCCCGTTCACACTTGTGGCGTTGAATCGTCAGACAATCTCCGGAACCATCACAGCGAGCAGCGGAGGAACTCCTGTGGAGGGAGTGACTGTCTTGGCCGAAGGTCCGACCACCGAGTTCGCTGTCTCTAGGGCGGATGGAACTTATGATATAAACTCGCTTATAGACGGCACCTACATGGTTTCCGTCAATCCCGTACCGTCGTATTCGCGTCCTCCGTCACAAAACGTGACGATGAGCGGTGCCGACCAGACAGGAATAGACTTCCAGCTGGCTCAGTGGGATGTTGAATCCTCACCCACCTCTGTGGTTGTTAATGTGTATGAGGGTAATGAGACAAATGTGACGCTTGCGATCAAGAACAACGGTCCTGTCGCAGGGAATGTGCGCATTGTTCGTAATCTCACCAGCGATGTGCCTCCGGATTTATTACCGGAACCGAACGTTCCGGTCATTGAGTGGAATACGCTGGATGTTTCGCAGTATGACCAGCGACATTTGCTGGTTCGCTTTGAAGATCAGGCGACGCAACAGAGCGCAAAGTCGATTATGCAGAGAGTGAACGGAGAGATTATTTACAGATTTCGCACAATCCCTGCTGGCATAGTGCGGGTTCCGGCGAACACCCCGCTTGAGCAGGCCGTGCGGACGATTAGTGCTCTTTCAGGAATCCGTTACGCGGAGCCGATGCCGGTGCGGGAAGTGAACGATTTACCGAATGATCCGATGTTCTCTGAACTTTGGGGATTGCGCAATAAACGCCAGACGGGCGGGACACTGGACGCAGATGTTCAAGTGGAGCCGGTCTGGGAGAACAACACGGTTGGTGACTCCGATGTTATTGTGGCAGTGGTAGATTCCGGGGTGGCGACTTACCATCCCGATCTAATCGACAATATTTGGGTTAACACCAATGAGGTGAAGGGCGAGATGGGTGGCAACGACGCTCCGGGTTTGCTGGGAGTTGATGATGACGGTGACGCTCCGGCGACAACAATTGGCGAGATACCGGGTAATTTGATGGACGACAACGATAACGGACTTGTTGATGAGACTGGTATCGACTTTGGCGATGTGGATGTGATGCGTGCTGATTATGACGGGGATGACTTGCCGTTGAGCGGACCGTATTTTATGCTCGACAATCCGTTTACCAACCCCGATTCAGACAATGATCCGATGGACTGGATGCTGGCGACTCTTGACGACAATGAGAATGGAATTAACGACATATCGGAGTTGTTGTTGCATGCGCCAGGGACTCCGGGTGTTGATGACGATAACGATGCGGCGGAGACGACGGCGGGAGAGATACCAAATAACGGAATAGACGACAACCACAACGGGCTTGTGGATGAGACGGGCATCGACTTCCGTGATGTGGATGTGATGCGGGCTGATTACAATGGCAATGGAACGCCCTTGGCGGGACCCAATGGCATTCTTGAAGACCCGTCATTGAATCCGGATTCCGACGATGACCCACTCGACTGGGCACTGGCATGTTTCGATGACGATGAAAATGGATTCTGGGACGATATTAACGGCTATGATTTTGGAACACTGGTAGTTGAAAATCCCAAGAAGGATATCTACAGTATACCAAACCCTGATCCTGACCCGGTCTCTATACCGAAAGCTGGATATCACGGAACGCATGTTGCCGGGACAATTGCGGCGGTGGGCAACAATGATATCGGTGTTTGCGGGGTGAACTGGGATGCGAGCATTATGGCTTGTAAAATCGCTTATGGTTTTGTGGAACAGGGAGTGCCGAATATGATTTTGGTTCCCGGTGCCAATCTGGTGGCGATGGATTACGCTCTGGCAATGGGTGTCAAACTGAGCAATCACAGCTATGGAGGTGTTGTCTGGAGTGGAGTTGCGCGAGAACTGTTTCATGTGGCGTACACTAACTATGGTCATCTCTCAATAATGTCTGCAGGAAATGATGGGCAGAACAACGATCTCTATCCTAAATTTCCCAGTGGTTACGATACGCCGGGAATTATCGCTGTGGCAGCGAATGACAAGGCTGATATGCTGGCGAATTTCTCAAACTTTGGGTTGTTGTCGGTGGATATCTCCGCGCCGGGGGTGGATATACTGAGTACGTCTGTCAAGATCCCGGAGGAACAGCTGATTCTTCCTCCTACCGAGTGGGTTCCTGTGGTGAACTATATCTCCATTGGGGGCACATCAATGGCGACTCCGCATGTCTGCGGTGTGGCGGCGTTGCTGAAGGCGGCTGTGCCAGATGCCAGTCCAGCAATGTTGCGCAACGCTATTTTCCAGGGTCGTCGTCATAACGAGCGTTATATCGGAAAGATGAGTCAGCCCGGCAACGTTGACGTAGCCGGTGCCATGGAATGGCTAAAGACATTCTGGCTCAAAGCAGATCCGCCCATTCTGAATTTGGCATCCGGTGCCAGCGCGAATGTTCTGTTGACTTTGAATTACAATGGCAGATTGCCCACGGGTACTCATCAGGCGGAGATCGTTCTGAGCGAAAACCCGAATAGGACTGTTGTGCCGATAACTCTCAATGTCTTGCCGGCACCAGTGCCGTTCATTGTGGACGTGGCGGTTGATGATCAGCCTCCGGGTGGTGATGGCGATGGTTACGTTGAACCGGGCGAGACTGTTAAATTCACGGGCAGACTGAAAAATGAAGGTTCAGGAATATTGATGAATGCATCAGGGTTGTTCAGCAGTGTACATGCGGGCATCTCGTTCCCCGACAATCGTTCGACCTGGCCGGGAATCATTAGTGACGCGGAAGCGGATGCGCTGGATCCGGCCAGTATGGCTGTCGGTGCTGCGGTTTCGGGTCCGGTTACGGTGGACATGGATATTGATAACGGAACTTTACCGTCGTGGAAACGTTCTTTCCAGGTCAATGTTGAGCGGCGCAACACAATAAGCGGTAGAGTGAGAGATGCTGGAACAGGTGCGGGAGTAGGTGGCTGTCGAGTTGAATACTGGGGAAAGACCGCAGGTTCTGTTGTCACCGAGAGTGATGGGTTTTACAGAGTGGACGGATTGTCTGACGGAACGTATCGTGTGCGCCCTGTGCCAGTGAACAATGAGAAACCGGCTCATGTTGAGACGGTGCTGAGTGCCTCAGATTCGGTTTTGAACTTCAATCTGCGTTTGACAGATGTGACATTCTCAACCAATAAAATTGAGGTTCCTCTGCTTGTGGGACAGGATGCTACCTATAACTGGACTATTACCAACAACGAGAATCAGCCTTTCGATTTTAAGATAACCGAGATGCCGGAGCGCAAGATAGCACTGATCTCTGATGGAGATCAGCTAAGTCCAATCTCCAACCGCCTGGTGAGACTTGGGTTTAAGGTCAGCGTGTATAATGAAAACGTGATTATGATGCCGGGATTGGCACCGGGGTATTTGAAGATGACGGGTCGTTACAGTGGTGACCCCGTGCTTCTTCTTAACCACGATATGGTTATTATGGATTTGAGCGATACCGATAGCGGTGGCAGATTATTGTCGGATGACGAGCGGACTGCAATGATTGAATACTTGGAAGCCAAAGGGAAGATAATTTTCACGGGTCCGAACCCGCTCAGTCGCCCGGATGATCGCGTTATAATGTCTTTGACAGGAACCGCCAGCATGGATCGTCTGTCGGAGACCGCCAGCCAGTCGGCTCTTCTGAATGATGTGATCCCCGACCTTTTTGTGGATGTCGATTCCGGACAGGAGATTGAGGTGAGCGAGCAGGTCTATGACTTGGCAACGCTTAACACCAACGCCAATGCAGTGGCGGTTTACACGGTGGATTCCGGCAACAAAGTGGTGCGCACTGAAACGGATGATGGTGGTGTTGTGTATCTTTGGACGGGCAATCGCGACAACGCGGACTGGGCGAAGGATGGGTTGCGGTTTGATGTGTTGAAAAACATTCTTGTTGATGAACTTCAAGGCGATGTTCCGTGGCTTGATGTTGGGGTATCAAGTGGCGCGGTACAGAATGGTTCTTTGGCCAACATGGTTAGAGTGGACTCCATAACAAACAAAGTAGGCAGGTATTCCGCTATGTTGCGTGTTAAGGGTAATTATCCTGGTGCCGACACTGACTTCATTGAAGTGGTGATGGAGATTAAGGACACCAAGCTGACAGCGCAGGCACTTGGGGGCGTTACGAACTGGCTTGGGCAGGCACTGGCGGGCGATGGTGGCGCGGGATCGAGCGTGTTGCAGTTACTGTATGCCGGAGCCAATGGGCAGATTGATCCCCCGAATGCTCAGGGTGGACCGGGTGGTGATGATCGTCTTCTGCGAACGTACCCCGCCGGAGTGGAAGTGGCACGCTTTGGTGCGGGGGGGGTCGATTTTGATGATCGCGGAATGTTCTCGATACCATTCAGTCACGCGATGCGTTCCGATACCCCTTCTCGGTATGTATATGTCCGCGCATGGGATTCTGAATCTATCGAAAGTTCGGTAGCGTATGGTGAGTCGAGACTCTATGAGATTGTCGCAGTTGTGGGTGAGACGCATGACTTTGGTGCATGGGTGGTGAATAAAGCCATAGGTTATCCCGGATTTGGTGCGCGGGACACCAACGGCGACAGTATTCCTGATGGATACTATATCAACAAGCAGATGGATCCGCGTGATCCGATAGTGCCCCTACCGAAATCTATCTCTCAGGTTGGTGAATTTGGAAGCTATGGCAGTGGTGATGGGCAGTTGGCCTATCCAACAGCACTTGTTTTGTCCGATAAGTTTGTGTTTGTGTTGGATCGGAATAACAACCGTATTGTTGTGGTTGACCGGGCAACATTGACACAGGTGTCAACATTTGGCTCTGTCGGTTCAGGAAACTCCCGGTTTGCAAGCCCGCGCGGTATGGGGCGTCATCCTTCGCAGCCGTTGATCGCGGTTGCCGACACTTCAAATCATCGTGTTATTGTTCTTCGTTTCAACGAACAGACGGGTGCACTTTCTTTTGAGCGCACTATCGGTCAATATGGCGATGATGCCGGTGATCTCATATATCCGTATGATGTAGCCTTTGATCCGATCGGGAATCTCTATGTTGCGGATCATGGTCATCATTGCGTGAAGATGTTCACTTCGGAGGGTGTTCACATATCCACGATAGGTGAATGGGGTGATCATGATGGTGAATTCAAAGGACCAGAGGGGATTGAGGTCGATCGTAACGGAATCATCTATGTGAGTGATACTGACAACTCAAGAATTCAAGCGTTTTCCGGGGCGGGAATGTTGTTGTGGAAGACTGGATCGCTTGGTTCCGGAGATGGAGAATTCCAGGATCCGGTCGGATTGCGCATGGATTATATGGACAGGATGATTGTTGCCGATGCGGTCAACAACAGATTCCAGTACTTCACGCCCGACCTTAAGTTTATGGCCACTTTTGGATCACAGGGCGTTTTGCCGGGTGAATTCAAGTTGCCTAACGATATCGCGCCGGCAATCGGTACCAACCTGTTGTTTGTAGCCGACACCTATAACCATCGTATTCAGGTGTTGAAAGTTGATCTCGATTACGATGCTGACGGCATGGAGGATTCCTGGGAGAATCGTTGTGGATTGAATCCAAAAGATGATGGGGACGCATTGATAGACAGCGACGGTGATGGGGTTTTCAACATCGGTGAGTACAGAATTACGACATATCCGCAGAACCCCGATACAGACGGTGACGCAATGTCTGACGGTGATGAGGTTCACCGTGGTTATGATCCGTTGGATCCCGAATGGGACAATTTGCGCGTCACTCGTTTTGCACCGGGCTTCCTTATGAGTTATGTTGTGGAAAGTGGAAAACGCTATAAAGTGCAGTCCAGGATAGACTTGCAGGTCGGAGATTGGGTCGATGAACCTCAGTCGGAGTTTGTTGCGCCGCTGAGCGGGGTGGTTGTATTTACCAATGTGCAGACAGGGGTGAATCATAAATACTTCCGCCCGGTTAAGATTAACCCTTAACATTTTGGAAATATTTGTATACAATTTCGCTGATTTTTGTAATTAATGGATTAAGTTGATATTTAGATAGATGTTCTTTATGCGTTTAGGCGTTTATGAAAGAGACGGGAGCAAGAGATGAAGATGACAATTAGAAATACTTTTGTTGAGGTTGTCGCTGTGTGCCTGCTGATATTTTTTGCTGGCAGTGTCGCCGCGCAAACTATATCTGTGATGGCAACTCCGGCGGGCGGGGGTGAGGGTGCGATCACAAATATCACTGATGGGACTTTAGCGGGACCCGGGACAATAGTGTCGCTGGACAATTGCGATGCTGGTGATTTTGTGGGTTTGTTAGCCTATCCCGCAATAGGGTATAAATTTGTGGCATGGAAAGAGAATGGCGTGCCGATCTCATTTGATAACCCAACTCCACTTTTGTCAGATGGCAACCCACACGTCTACAATGCGTTCTTTGTGAAAGAAGAGCCACATTACGTAACGGCTTCGGTCGGTGCGGGTAGTGGAACATTGTTTGTCTCGAATGACGACACGGGTGAAGTTGACTCAGGCAATCCTGTGTCTGTTAGTTTCTATGGTAATTCACAAATAACCGTCAGGGCGATACCATCCGCCGACAATCAATTTGTCAGATGGGAAGGAGATATATCTTCCACGGCATCCATATACTCTTTTACGGCACTGGCAACAAATCACTATAACATCAGTGCTATTTTTGTAGGACCAGGTGACTATGACGGCGACGGCATGCCTGACATCTGGGAAAGCAATCATGGGTTGGATCCGACCAATGCCGCAGATGCCGTTGAAGATCCCGATAATGATGGACTTGTGAATGAAGTGGAGTATAGAGGATACAATGGAATGGGGCAAACCAATCCCCATAGTGCAGACACAGACGGAGATGGTATGCGAGATGGCTGGGAGGCCTATTGGAAATTGGATCCCACTTCGGGGGCTGGTCCGAATGGGGGTGGCGGTAATCCTGATGGGGATATGTTCTTTAATCCAAAGACGGGTTTGCCGAGTAGACCGTACAGCAATCTTGAGGAATATAAATATTTCGTGGGGGTGAACGGGGGCGAGGACGTTGATCCCGCCAATTTCATTGGAGCGATGCGCGTGGGCACAGATCCGCTGAATGCGGATACAGATGGCGATAAGTTGCCGGATGGATGGGAGGTCACCTATGAGTTGCTTCCTACTCTGCCGGGTGGCAATCTCGGAGAGAATGGTGCCAATGGAAATCCTGATGGTGATTTTCTCTACAATAATTCGGGAACACCAATTCCCGCGAATCAGGGAGGAGAGTACCGGAATATTGATGAGTATAACCGCTGGGCGAATTCCGAGACCAATTCGGGAACAATCAATGAACTTGGCTGTACCGACCCGAAGAATTCTGACACCGATAATGACGGCATGCCTGACGGCTGGGAACAGACCTATGGCGGCATTGATACCGATGCCGACGGCTTGGGGCCGGGAGGTAGCAATATTCTGGATGACTGGAATCCGAACCCCCTTAATGGGCGCGACGCGGGGGGGAATCCCGATGGTGATTTTGAATATGTGGAGTCAACCGGCAATTGTGTGGGTGGTCCGAATAGACCTTACGTGAACATAGAGGAGTATGAAATCAGCGCAATTGCTTTGCGCGGTGCGACGACTCATCCGCGCGGCTTCAATCCGGCCGGCACCAATCCGGATGTTGATGATGACCGCTTGCCAGATCATTGGGAGGTGATTTTTGGTTATGATCCATGGAGTCCTGATACAGATTCGAATGGAACGCCAGATGGCGATGAGAATCCTGATGGTGACTTCATGGCTTGGGTGGATTACAATTTAGATGGTATTAAGGATCCTGACGAAATTCTTAATGAGGTGTATGTGTGGGAAGGTTTCAGCCCATTGACTGGTTATGCGCCTCAAATAACATCCATCTGGAATGCTCCGAGTTTCACCAGGCCGGATTTGCCGGCGCAGAACACGGCTCCGTACTCAAACATTGATGAGATGCTTGGGAACTCTGGATCTACAAACACATTTAAGTGTAATGGCGGATCCACTAGTCCGCGTACCAACGATACCGATGGCGATGGTATGCACGATGGATGGGAATACTATGTTGGCTTGAGTCCGCTTGATGCGAAAGATGCAGGGTATGGCGGAGATGATGACGGTTTGAACAACCTGCAGGAGTTTCAGTGTATGGAGATTGGCAATCTCGCGCAGGTCGAATGGGCGAACAAAATATGGCCGACCGATCCAGATAGCGAGGATACAGATGGGGATCAAGTGTATGACGGCGATGAACGTGTGTTTATGGGTGGGTCTAGCAACCAGGTTTGGAATGGCAGTTGTTTCACCCGAGGAGGAATGAATCCTACTGGTTGCGATACAGATGGCGACCATATCCCGGATGCGTGGGAGCGCGAGTATGCGTTCACTACAGAAGATGGTGCGGTGCGCAATGGTATGGATGCAACCCAGAGGGATGCAACAGAGGCGGATGATGCTGATAACAGTGATTTTGATAAGGACGGATTGGCGAATTATCAGGAGTATTGGGCTGGAGCGGTCACTTCCTGGCAGTACGAGGAATGGTTGCCGGGGAAGATGTTTGGCGAGTACGACGCATTTGATTTCTTCGCGGCAGGACAACCCAAAGACTGGGACTGGCATTTTTGGTCTGACGCATTGCCGAACCGGGTGGCACCACCAGCAGTGACACCACTAATCACATCTATTCCTTTTAATTACTTGAAGGGTGTAATTCAGAACCGCAATAAGGTGTGGTTCTCCACTTCTGATCCTTTAGATAATGACACCGATGCGGATAGTATGGATGATTACTATGAAATTTTTCACGGTT
>CAYTQP010000045.1:0-18046 GCA_964440175.1 uncultured Verrucomicrobiota bacterium | reverse complement strand
ACGTCAAGAGATAAAGAAAGAAAATATAAGCGGAGAACTTTTTTGTGGTGATTGCGTGATTGAGAAGAAGCGTCATACACTGGAATACAAGGGGCATACATGGGAGATTGATCTGTTTAGGGGTGAGAATGCCGGGCTTGTTTTGGCTGAGGTGGAGTTGCGGACTTCCGATGAAGAGTTTGAACGTCCCCCCTGGCTTGGTCGTGAGGTTTCATATGAACCGCGCTACTATAATGCTGTTCTCGCACGAAAAAGAGGTCGTAGTAAGAGGTAGAGTCCTGTTAACCACAAGACGAACAGGATGAGTGTGGATGGCAAGAAAATCCATAGTTTGATCGATGGATGGAAGAATGATGTCATGGATGTTCTCTATAATATCTGAGCACCGAAAGGCTGTTTGCAATATTTCGCCGGTGTGGTGGTCTATCTGTATTTCCCATGGTTTTTACAGCGTATTTTGATAATGCCTTTGCCCGGGCGGGTGTCCAGCCGATCAATATCTTCCCATTCCAGAACCCGGACTTCGGGCACAGACCGTGCAATCTCCAGCATGCGCCCAAATGTGATTTCGGGAGTTCCTCCGATTGAGCATATTGTCGCTGGCTGAACCCACTCGCATTGTTTTTTGATTTGCAACAGAACTCCCGACCCAATAATTGCCAGCAGAGGAGTCGCCGTTATAACTGCAACCCAATAGTGAACTTTACGATTAATCCGTCGCCATCTCAGCATATTGCTCAATCTCTATTTTCAGGTGGTTTCAAGTGAAGATTTTTTTGCCTGGATGCCGATTGTTGGCGATTTTTTCGTCGATACGGCACTTTGACAATGATAGTGTCTCCCTTTCCCCGCTTATCGGTGATGCTCTGAATTGTCCAGAGGTCGAGCAAGTTGTCGCCGTCAATCACGCTACCGCTGTAGTCACCCCAGGCGGTGCCGGACGTAGCACCCTGTCCTTCGCCGAGGCTGATAATCTTGCGCGTCATTCCTGGCGGATCATTGGCAAGACGCAATGTCATGCGGGGGCTGATGAACATGTTTTTGTTGGTTTCCTGAAACCCAATCAGCAGATCATTCCTTTTGTTTACGGCCAGCGTGGTTTGGATGTAATTTGAGTGCGGGTTTGCGATGAGTCCCGACTGCACGATAGAGCCGTCCAGTCGAAGCTGATGCCATTGCACGGCGGATCGACCCTTGTGGTTGACAGTATGCGAGAACCATAGAAAACCGCCCTGTAGCACAAGATTTTTCGGGTTACGGTCACCTGAGGCGGTTTTGATGCTTGTTCCTTTTTGCGGAGAGTTCGGAGGAAACCTGATATAGGTCAGATTGTGGGGTTTGATGATCTGTTCAGTAACCGGTGTGCCGTCACCGCTGTCTTTGACGAGCGACAGAATAAAATTCTTTGAGGTGATTTTTAAAAAATAGAGAATCTCGTTGTCATCCTGGTTGAACGCAGGTTGTCCAAGATTGTCTTTAAAATGATAAATCGTGACGGGAAGTCCTGCTTTTGCTTCAGACATTTTTAGTACAAACGTCTGTTCTGGACCGCCGGGAAACGAGTAGCCGATCCATTTGGTGCTGTGCCCTATCCCTCCTCCGTCCCGTCCGTTCGGTATTGATACAGGATAGGTGTTCCATGCGCCGTTCGGGTCGCTGGTCTCAGAGACGGAGATGTTGACAGGTTTATTTTTCGCGTTGTCCCAGGGATCCCAGAAGTCAAACCCGAAAACCTTGTTGTTGACGCAAAAGAACAGTTTGGGATCAATGCCACCGTTGAAGCAGGACTGCCGGATGCCGTTAACATAGTTCCCCTTTTTGTCATAAATGATCAGACCGTTATTCGTTGCATGCAGAACATAGCCGCCCCCAACGGCAATTTGCGGGTCAACCTGGCGATTCCCGTCCATTGATCCGCTAAAAGCAAGGCATTTCGCAATAATCCTCGGATTCCCGCCCTGTTTGCGCTTGCGGGCACGCCCGTTTTTGTCGAAGGTCTCATTTCTGCGTGGATTAACTATCTCCGTGCGTGAGGGGAGGGAGGCGTGTACGCCGCTTATAGACATGAAAATCCATAAAAAGCACAGGATCCCGATTCGAGAAGATATAGTCATCAGCAACATCATTATTGATCTCAAAAAATCCAATAATTAATATTCATAAAAACCCGTTTACCTTACAGCATATTGAATTCAAAGTCAAGAGACGCACAGTGGATGGTGGCATTAAATAATGGTGGCGCAACTATTTCCCTGCGAATTTAGAAATTATGTGATTAGACCTAGATTCGGTATTTGGATGCAACGCATATGCACAATTATTTTGTCCGTAACGGTTTGTACATGGGACTCTATGCACTAACGGGTGCGTCTTCGCTCATGCGCAACCCGTTGCAAACGAAAACATAGCACATATACATGCACATCAATCGCCTGATGCAGTTTAAAGTTTCATCTCTTTCGCATTCAAATAAACATTGCCTGAGTCCCGTTAGTCGCTGACTCTTCCCGCCAAGCAGGTCGATGCGGTTCGCGCAGTGCACTTGGAGGTTTGGCAAAACTCAAGCGTCCGATGGATTGCAAGACCGACTCTGATCGACCGCGGAGCGGGGACGAAGAATAGGTACATAATACAGTATTTGTGAAATAACGTAATAGGCTACTATTAGCGGACACAGCGGAAGCCGACAAACTCGCTGGAGTTGTCGGGATTGCTTCCACCTCGGTTGGCAACGCGGCAGTATTTCGCGGCGTATGGCCAGCATCCTCCGCGCAGAACTCGTGATGAACCAGTGGCAGGACCGTGGGGATTGGTGGATGGAAAGGCGCTGTAGCCACCATAGATGTCAGCGCACCATTCCCGTAAATTGCCACTCATGTCGTAGATGTAAATCTCGTTGGGGGTTTTTGTCCCCACTACATGGGAGTTAGATCCGCTGTTAATGTTGTACCATGCGACCGTGTTCACATTGTCGCTTCCGCTGTATTTTGTGTAGCTGGCGTTTGCTCCTCCCTTAGCGGCATATTCCCATTCCGCCTCTGTTGGCAGGCGGTATCCGTTTGCGCTCCAGTTGCAGGCCCATGTTGTCTGGTTGTAGCATGGCGTTAAGCCTTCCATTTCGCTTCTAAAATTGCAGTAGGCGGCAGCGCCGTACCACGACACTTCGGAGCAGGGACAATTTTCTTGACCTTTATCTACTTCAAAGTGTCCATTCCAGCTTATTTCAGAGTCTTCATCATCTAAATCCAGCAGTTCCTGATAAACTCCGACGCTATTGAAGACGGTATTTGTGCTTGTGTAAACTTTCAGATTGTCTTCCGCCCACTGCATCACTTTTCGCATATCTTCGTTTGTGACCTCGTATTTGTCTATTAAAAAAGAACTCACAGTAACTTGATGCGTTGGTAGTTCGTCGGCATCTCCGATCTTCCATGTGTCGCCCATTGTGAACGTGCCACCGGAAACGGAGACCATGGGTGTAAGCATACCGAAAAGTGACCACTGACCGTTGCTTAATTTCACGCATCGCTGTTTGTCGCTTGTGTTGAACCAGTGCCAGCTACTTGTGTTGTTTGCGTACATGTAGGGCCATGTGTGATAATTCCAGCCAGTGACATTGGTTAGTTTACCCCACACTCCGTTGCTGAGCCTGACCTCCCACTGCGTGTCAGCCGAATTAAACCAGTACCATTCTTTCTCGCTGGCGGAATATGCATACGCACCCGTATGATACACCCAGGTATCAGGAAGCCATGCCAGCGTGGTGGTTGCGGTTAATGCCAGTAACACTGCGACAAGTAATATTGTTCCGTTTCTTTTCATCTCAATCCCCGTTTTTATGATTCTTTCTACAGTGAAGTCAGTATCGCACCTCACAAATCGGTAATCCACTAATAGTATAAGTTTAATCATATATTTTTGGAATAATCAACGATTTATTTTAACTGAATATGTTTATCAATATTATAAATTTCGTGTCCGCTTTTTTGTGAGCAACTTAAGATTGAATATTTTGACCAGCAAAGAACAAAAGTTTTTTATTTGATAAATATGTCGAATTGAGGATACTGACTGTTCTGAAACTAGAAGGATTTTACAGTATGGAGATGAGTAAACGTGAAAAAGGTGTTGCGGATTGTTGGTAGAATATTGTTGGGTTTGCTGGTTCTTGTTGTGGTCGCACTTGTTGCGGCGCGGTTGGCTGCGCCGGGGCTGGTAGAGTCCAAAGTGCCGAAGATTCTGGCGGAAACACTGGGCGTTGATGTCGCGCTCGGAAATATTGATTTCGCACTGATCACGGGAAGTGTGGCGATCGACGACTTCTCAGTCGAACAGCCCGAAGGGTTCAATGCCCCCCCGCTGATAACGGTCGATCACTTTTCCGTATCTGTCGATTTGAGATCGCTTATGGGCGACGAGATTGTTGTTAATGAGATACTGTGGAATGGTGGGGACATTAATCTTGTCAAGACCCGTGAGGGTGTTCTTAACGCCACAAAACTTGTGCCGGCGAGCGATGCCCATGCGACGGATGACGGGAAAGAAGTGAAGCTTGCGGCATCGGATGAGATTGTGGAGAATAAGCCAGCTATTCCGTTTTCGGTGAGGATACGGAAGGTTACCCTTAAGAATATAAATCTGCATTATGTGGATGCGACGTTTGATGAAAAAATGAATCTGGATGTCACTTTCACCAATATCACGTTAGATGTCACGAATCTGGTCGTGTTTGGAGAGGACAGTGGAGAAGATCTGCCGGGGCAGGCTGTGTTACGTATCGATATCGCCCAGAAAGGGATGCCTGCGGCTCGTATTGGACTGCGTGCCGCCATCGGTGTGATAGGTGAGGATATACCGGCATTGAATGCTGTTCTGCTACTGGGTAATTTAAGCTTGGAGACGCTTGGTCCGCTTATTCCCGCAGGCGTGGAAACCGCGCTGGGCGGTGACAACCTTCACAGCATTATGACTCTCTCAATGGCGACCAATGTCTTGAGGGCGGTTGGCGAGACTAAGACGGAGGGGAGTTCATTTGATGCATTGATAACCGGCACACCGAAAAAACCGGAGGTTCAGAAAACGGGTTTACTCTTTAATGTTATGGCTCGGGGCTTTGGCGGAATCGGTAATGTCGCCGGCAATATGGTCGCATCCAGTGGGGAGGTTGTCGCTACGGCGGGGAAAACAGGAGCGGCCGTAGTTAAGGGAGCGGCAAATACGGTCGGCTCAATCGGCAAGGGGCTTTTTAAAACACTCAAAGGTGTGGCGACGCTGAATATAGATAAGACCGCAGAGGGTCTCAAGCAGACAACAATTGGTTCCGTTTCAGAGGCGGGGAAGACCGTGACAGGTGCCGGTTCTGAGTTGACAGGTGGGCTGAAGAATGCGAACAGTGCCGCTCACGGCAGCAAACGCGAAGATGAGTGGCTGAAAAATTTTGAAGAACGTTGGGCTGGCTACTGGGATGCATCTGCTGTCACTATTAAGGATATGCCGTATCCCTCACCAAAAATTAACGATAAAGATAATTCAAAATGATGAAACCATGTCGCAAATAACTGTTGGGAAGCCGGACTTCACAGTTGCTTTGACGTGAACGGCAAAAAATACGCACGATGAAGTTGACGAATTAATCAGCCCTCATCTTTTAGCTGTTTCCGTTGAACGGTTTTTCTTGTGTGAAATCGGGAAGAAAGCAGGTGTTGTCGTTCAGTTCCTGGATATAGACGTGTTCAAATTCTAACTCGGTCACCAGCTTGCGTACATGGTTATATTCGGACGGGGTGAGACTGCGATTAAATCCGTCAATCCCTCGGGTTGCCGGCATGGGCTGATATTGGCTCATAACGGAGAGCGGTAGCAATCGCCCGAATTCGCGTCTCAGAATGCGTAGCGTGTCCAGACTGTTTTCGATGTGTCCGGGCATAACGAGATGACGCACGAGTACTCCTTCTCGGGCGGTGGTTTGCCCGCTGGGATCCCATGGTTGCAGGAATCCCTTTTCGGCCACCATTTGCGTTAAACCAGCAATCGCAATCTCTGGATAGCGTCTGTCGCCCATGCACATTTCAGCCAGTTCAGGGTGTGCAAATTTGAAGTCTGAGAGGAAGATGTCGGCGCATTGCGAGTGGGCGGTAATCATCTTCGCGCTCTGGTATCCAGAGGTGTTGAAGATTATGGGAAGAGATTCGCCACACTCTTTCAGGCGGTGGCAGAGTTTCCGCAGGTGCGGCCAGAAATGATCGGGGGTTACAAAGTTGAGGTTGTGCACACCTTTCGCGATCAGGTCTTGAATCTTTTTGAAGAGTGTGTCGAGGGAGTGGGGTGCACCCATGTGCTGTCGGGAAATCTGATAGTTTTGACAGAAGATGCATAGACAGGAGCAACCGGTTAAAAAGATTGTGCCGGAACCGTGCGTACCGGCGAACGATGGCTCTTCGCCAAAGTGTGGATCGATCAATGCTGTTCTCAGCACGGCGGTCTCTCCACAGTATCCGGTCTCTCCTGACATGCGGTTGACTCCGCAGTTTCGCGGGCAGAGGCGGCAGTTGGTGTATTCACTGAATGAATTCATAAAAACTTGATAAATCCCGTTGGCGAAGCTATCTTTCAAACATTTACAGGGAAAGGATTGTAATGCCGGAATTGCCGGAAGTACAGACGATAATTAACGATCTCAATGATTCAGGAATTACTGGCAAGCGTATTTTGCGAGCTGAAACCGATTGGCCGGGGATGATAACTTCTTGTTCGCGGTCTGCCTTTTGCCGACAGATGAGCGATGTGCGCATCAATGAGGTCTGGCGGCGCGGTAAATTTCTGGTTTTCGATCTGCCTGGCAGGGTGCTTTTGATACATTTGAGGATGTCGGGAAGGATAAATCTGGTCGCTGCCGATGCGCCCCGATCGAAGCATGAGCATCTTATTCTGTTTTTGGATGACGGGTGCGAGTTGCGACTACACGATACTCGTAAATTCGGGCGTGTGTATCTGGTGGAGAACGAAGATGATGTTTTGGGAACACTGGGAATGGAGCCGCTCGGTGTTGATTTTAAATACGTTGCGTTTGCAACGGAGTTAAAGAGGCGCAAACGCATGATTAAGCCGCTTATTATGGATCAGAAGTTTATTGCGGGACTGGGAAATATATATGCAGACGAGTCTTTGTGGGAGGCGCGGATACATCCGCAGTGTCAGGCACACTCTCTTTCGGACGCAGATATGCGGGCGTTGTGGAGTGCCATTCCCAGGGTGTTGAAACGCGGTCTCAAGAATGGGGGTACCAGTCTTGGAGAAGGGATAGGCAACTACTCGTCTATCGCAGGGCGCAGGGGGGAGAACATGGTGGCGTTGAAGGTTTATGGACGTACGGAATTGCCGTGTAAAAGATGCGGAACCCCGATTAAAAGGATTGTAGTCGGACAACGGAGCAGCCATTTCTGTCCGGTCTGTCAGAATTGAGTGAAAAGAGAGATGTTGAAATGAAGAATAATAAGATGACGTTGGGGGAATTTACGGAGTGTATGCAGACAATCGCGCCTTTGCGATACGCGGGGGAGTGGGACAACGTCGGCTTGCTCATTGAACCGCTAGGGACGCACGCAATAGAGCGGGTGCTTCTGACAATAGATTTGACCGAAGATGTTGTGAGCGAGGCTGTAAAGATGGGTGCGCAGGCGATTGTGTCCTATCATCCGATTATGTTCTCGCCGATTCAATCGCTTTCGAGGTCCTCCCATTTGGACAGGACGGTCATGGAGCTGGTGAAGAATGACATTGCGGTTTACTCGCCGCATACGGCGCTGGATGCTGTTCCCGGTGGAGTCAACGACTGGCTCGCAACTGCGGTGGGTATTGGGAGAATTGAGATTTTGCAGTTGACCGGGGATGTGGGGCCGGGGCGACTTGTCGGATTGGAAGAGCCTGTCGGGCTGAAGGTGCTGGAGGGGCGGATAAAGGAGTTTCTGGGGCTTTCATCTTTGCGGACAGCATCTGCTTCGCACGGCGTTAAGCGTATTGAACGAATTGCGCTGTGCGCCGGAGCGGGAGGAGATGTGTTGCGTGCTGTTCATGCCGACCTGTATCTCACGGGCGAGATGCGGCATCACGATGTGTTGGCGGCTACTCAGAACGGTGTTCATGTCATACTCTGTGAGCATACCAACAGCGAGCGCGGCTATCTGCCAATTTTGGCGAAACGGATTACGGAGATAATACGGGGTGATGTTCAGATTGTCACAGCCAAAACGGACAGAGATCCATTTGATAAAACGTGAGAGTATCCAGAAACAGAAGGAGTGATATATGAAGATTAGATCAGTTATTGTGTTATGTGTCACCACCATGATTTGCGTTTCTGCGGTGTTCGCGGATTCCGGATTCAAGAAACTGTATGACAAGTTGTTGCCCGCGTCTGTGGAGATATTGGCAAAGGGGAGGAACGCAGGTTCCGGGAGTTTTGTCTCTGCTGATGGGTTGGTGTTGACAGCGTCGCATATCTTTGTTGCAAATGGAGAGGACTGCGTTATAGAGGTGCTCTCCCGTAAGTTCGGGCGGTTGGATGCTGAACTGATTGAGATGGATAGAGGTCACGATCTCGCCCTGTTGAAGGTGAAGAAGCGGGAGAAAGGCGGTTATCCGTTCTTGAAGATAGCTAAGCGAAATCCGTCCGTCGGCACCGAAATATATTCGGTGTCCACACCGATATACATTCACAACATATTCAATAAGGCTGTTGTGGCTTCGGATCGCGTGGATTATCAGCATACCACTTATTGTGACGGCTACGCCGAGGTGCTCTACATCATAACGCAGTCTCCGCGTGGTAGTTCGGGCGGAGTGTGGGTTAACGCTCATGCCGAGATTGTGGGGGTTCAGTCTGGCTGGGTGAACAGCCTGGGGCGTGACAACGACAGTTCCGGCATAAACTTTATTGGTCCGGCATCGGCTATTGCCGACTTTATTAAGAGGCCGTTTCCGCCGGAGATTCCGTGGCTTGGAGTGCTGGTGGAGGAGTTATGGACGCAGTCTTCGGAGCTTATTTCAGAGTTTCCGCCGGAAACTTATGGGTTGATAGTCTCCAAGATTGAAAAAGGCGGACCGTTTGACGTTGCGGGAGGGAGAAAGGATGGGGTGATCACGCATATTGACGGGCATCCGGTTTCATATCGCCATGATTTATTGAAATATGTGCGCACGAAGAATCCAGGGGAAAAGATGACGCTCCGCATGATTTACAGGAAAGCTGGCGTGGTTGAGAAGCGTGTGGAACTTGCCCGTATGAACAATGGACGAACGAAAAGATGATTCTTTGCTTGAAAGTTTGTTGAAAAGCGTTTATCTTTCGCGCTCCTTACAAACGTATCGGAAGAGATATTAAGTTGGTGGGTGTAGCTCAGGTGGTTAGAGCGTCTGGTTGTGGCCCAGAAGGCCGGGGGTTCAAGTCCCCTCACTCACCCCATCTTTTCGATGTAGTAATTAAATTCCGCGATAGATGCTTGAACATCAAAATAGGCATCATGGCTTGCTCCTTCGCCCCTCCGTGCGAAAGGAAGATGTTTGTCCGTAAGTTCGGGTGTTGCTTTATCGAAAGGGTCGCCCCGTCCGGAATTCAGCCAGTGTACTTTCCAGCTACTCACATCAAGCATGCGGTAGTGGGTGTATTCGATCAGAGTTGGCAGGAATTTGCGAGCCATATACCAATCACATTGCAGGCTGTTGCCGGCGAGAAGTGGGCGTTTAGATATGTCGTCGCGTTTCAGTCCGAAGTTTTTCTCCAGCCAGATTCCAATCGTGCGGTTGACGGTTGCGGCAGAGGTCAATGTTTCGGAACGGCAGTGCTTAATCAGGTCGGGGAGGTTTTCACGCACCCACGGTGAGATATTCTGTCCGCTTCCGATATGGACGAAAAGATTTAGATCCTCCTCCGGCGGGAGCACACGTTCCAGCTTCGCATTGGTGGGAATGATTGCCACCTGTAGAAGTCGGGCGGTGTTCAGGTCGAGACTTGTGAACTCGGTGTCGAACCAGAAATAGATGTTTGACATGTCTTTTGATGTTATCATGAGTCTATGCCTATCATTACTGATGAAGAAATTCAAGAAATTTAATATGAGCAAATATTAGAGAATTTGCGAAGACATACCCTTTGGGGTTATTGATGAGGGGTGAAACATGGGGTTATGTTTCAATCAATTTTCAGAACGTTCAATTTTGACCGTTCCGAGGATGGCCCCGTCTTTTTCGGTTGGGAGCGAGGATTTACGAATGTTTACGCGTGTTTTGCGAAGAGGAATATAGAGTCCAATCTTAACGCTGTATGTGCCGGGTGGAGTTTCGGGCGGAACGCGGATGGAGTGGGGCGGGGTGGTTACGAGTCCGTCAGCGCACCGTAACGTCATTTCGTTTAAGAGCGGTCGGTCGCCCTGGAACATGGTTTCACCTCTGGCATTTACGAAGTGGACCCAGACGGAGAAGCCGCTCAGCCGCGAGGATGGCGGTGATCGCCAGTAGGTGTTTAATACGCATTCGGAGTTTGGTTTTGAGGGCGAACGAAGGCGGTATCCGGTCATTTCAATGCCGCCACTGAAGCGTACTGAGCATTCGTTTGCATTTGCGGGTTTTCCCGGTTGTCGCTGTGCGTTGAGAGACTGCAACATCTTCAGTGACTCAATTGGTGCAGGCTGTATTTGCGCCCGACCAAGGGCGGTAGCACTCACGCGAACGCAGGGTGTGGCGGTGGTTGCACGGAAAATAGAATCTGCGTCTAACGGCAGTATCCTGCCGGTGCGGGCATCCAGCACGTTGATGTTTGCGGTGGCGGACGCGGTTAGCCTGTACGCGCCGGGGGTGATGAATATAACTTTTGTCGCAAATGTGCCGGGTATTCCGGGGCTTGGATGAAAATCGTCCTTATTGAGCTTTATATATGGAAGGGCGTTTAGATAATCTGGTGAAACGCCGTATGCTTCGAGCATGCTGGCGGCGGTCCATTCCGTATTGAAGAAAGTGTCTGCGTATTTGGCAAGCAGGTGGTCGCGGGAGGGCTGGGCGTTCACAACGCGTTCGCAATGGCGTATCATTGCGGCGATTGTGGGGGATGGTCTTGTTTTGAACGCCGTGAGAAGGTGGGGCAGGGCTTCGGCGTAGAGGGCGGACTGGAAAAGAGCCACTCCCTTTTCGGCGTCTGTTAAGGCGATGATCAGCAGGCAGTCTCCGCCCCGGACTTTGGCATTGAGCTCATACACGTGCCGACCTGGCTGTCTTTTGAGTACACGACGTTTCGGGATGCAGTATTCATAGGCGGTTTCGCATGGGCGTAATGTGCGTTTGACCGTAGCACCGCCCGCTGATGCGCGGAGATGGATCGGAGCCATTCCGTTTTTAAAGAGAAAGAGAGCGTTCTTTATCGGGATATCAGAGAAGATGAATCGTTTTTTCTGTTCTCCGTTCACAAGATGTATATGTGACGGAGTGCGGTAGAAGTTGACGGACGAGGTAAGAATAACATCGCTTTTGTGCGGTGACGGGATGTGTTGATAGATTGGTGGCGTGAATTCCTTCCTCAGCCATTCAGTGTTGTGGGTGTAGGCGGTTATGGCAGGATTTCGAAACAGTTCGAAGGCATTGTCTTTGAGGTCGAAGTGGGTTGTGAAGATCACGTTGTCTGGCTGTTTGTGTGGACGAAAAACAGATGAAAACATGAGCCGACCGGTTGGAGTCTCTACTGTTTGCGGGGTGTAGGGAAGCGTGTAATGACCAGCGGCGATCTGGAATGAAGAAGGAATATTGTCTGTCAGCCAGTAATGGGCGAGCTGGCGGGTATCGCGTCTTTGATAGTAGAAGTTGGTCTCATATGTCTCCCTCACCAGTAGAAAACTGCCAGATAGTATGCAGAGCGTGGCAAGTATTTGCGGGAGAGGCTTGAATTTTTTGAGTGTGAAGAGACGCGCGAGTATCCCGCCAGTCATAACGAAGAACAAGGGTATGACCATGCCGTGATACTGAGGATGGGTGAGCGGTTTGAACGGCAGGGCAAGGAAGATATAGAGGAACGGCATTGCCATCAGTATTATCACTTGACGTTTACGTAGTAGTCCCCAGACAATCCCCGGCAGGAGAAGGGCGAATATGACGGGGGAGAGAAGTTGGAAGAAATCTGGAATATTGTGTCGCAATCCGAACCACCAGCGTACGGGAAGAGACATGGCCGTAAGCTTCTGGCTCATTCCAAAATTCGATGTGTATTGAAAGAATGTGACGATGTTCTTTATTGTGTCATCGGGCGCGATAAGGAATGCTGGTGTTGCTATGCAGAATCCGATAATTCCGGCAACTCCATAGAGCATTATGCGAGACAGAGACGGGCGTGTAAATATCTGCCTGCCATTTTTAAAGCGCATGAGATGAGCGATAGCGCAGGGGAGGAATGCCATTCCCCCATGGTATTTCGCGGAAAACGCGAAGGCTGTCGCCACCGCCGCCGCGACGTAATCTATCATTCTGCCTTCATCGTATATGCGTAGGGCGAAAAATAGTGCGGTGATGGTGAAGAAGATGGCGGTGGTGTCGCTCATAGCCTCGTGGCATGTTATAACGGCAACTGGTGAAAATGTTGCCAGCAATGCACCCAGAAGTCCGGCTCGCGTGCTGAAGACACGCCGTCCGATCAGATAGACAATGAACACGGTTAATGTTGAAAGCGTCACATTGAAAAGCCGTGTCAGCCAGAACAGGAACGGTCGGTCCGGGATGGGAAACGGGGTGTGAAGACCAATATGGGAGCAGGTGGCGTTACCGACTTTAACGATTGCGCGGGTGATGAACTCTATCAGATGGCTGTTCAGATATGGGTAGCCGTCGTAGTTGATGTTGCCGGTCTGGAAATAGTAGTCGCCGTTGAGGAAGAGTTGTGTTGCGTATATCTGCTTCGGCGTGTCAGGATGATAAACATTACCCTCGTCCAGATCGTGCGATATTCCGCAGGAACGCAGGAGGAATGCTAGTGCCAGCAAAGTGACTAACGCGCATCTTCTCCATATTGGGCTGATTTTCATTGTTCCCGTTTTTTTATGAACGGTTACTGAAATGTGTAGCTTGCGCCGAGATAAATCGTAACGTTGTCGAGCGGGAAGTTGTATTTACCGCGACTTGTCGGTTCTGCGGCCAGTTTGTATTCGATGTCAAAGTCGGCCTTCACATAGCGTGCACCGATATCCGCAGACCAGCCGGAGCCGAGGTCGAAGTCGCAGCCACCGCCTATGCTGAATGCGGTGGTGTCGTCGGCGTAAAAATTCCGCCGTCCATTCTGATGCCAGTCAGAATTGTAATCAACATCACCGTTCAGAATGCTGAAGCCGATTGTTCCATATGGTGTTGCCAGGCTTTCATTTGGATAGCTGCCGCGCAGTTGAAGACTGAGTCCTGAATAGATGAAGTTTGCGTCGGTCGTGTTGTAGTAGGTTTCAGTTTTCACTTCGTATCTGTCCCAGCCCAGCTCCAGAGCTGCGTATTCATTGAAATTGCAACGAATGTACGGGGAGGGGATGTAGCTTTGTTTTTCCTCGATGCTGTCAATGCTTCCCAGGAAACCTCCGGTGAATTTACCGTTTTCGTCGTACTCCCTTTTTGAGGTCTCCTGTAGTATAAAATGGTTCACCTTAAAGCCGATCTCGATATGATCCGCTATGTAGTCGTTATAGAAATCTTTTGAGGAGGAGGCTTCGGCGACAGTTGCGAAGGCAAGTGCGATAATCGCCATTAGCGCGAACGCGGGTTTTATTTTTTTTAACATAATATATTCCTTTGATTATTCATAAAAGAGATCGTAGGGAACTTTTCCCTCTTCGTTTTGAATGAAAAGAAGAATGCTGCGCAATCTTCCTTTGCCCTGAAACATGGCGTGAACTTTACCGCAATTGTGTCGATGAATGATATGGAAAAGACGATTTAAATTGTAACAGTTCTTCTCCATCAGCGGCTCCCTGAAGGGCTTCCCGTAAAGAAGATTTGTGAAGTTGTGCATGAACGGTATACGGATGCGCGCCCACCCCAACGCCTTTATCAGCGGATTCTCTTCGCGTGCGTAAAGGAACTGCACGGCAGTTATTCCGCCGGGATTCAGCTTCTCGAGCATCTCGCCAAATATACGCTCTCCCTTTTTCGGGTTGATGTGCTGGAAGACAATAAAGCTGTGAATAAGATCGAATTTGCCTTCAAGTTCAGCAATCTCTCCAGCCGAATGGATATACTCAATGCCCTTGATCTTTTGCTGATCAGTGTTTTTGCGTGCCTCACACAACATCGATTCAGAGACATCCAGTCCCACAACGCTGTTGCAATATTCGGTTAGCGGAATTGTGCATCGTCCGACCCCACAACCGAAATCCAACGCACGGGACGGATTGAAAGACGCGCCGAACTGCTCCCTGACCGTTTCGATGATGAACTTGATATGATCTTTACCGGATTTAAAAAAATCGGTCTTTGCGTTATCGTTCATCTGCCCCTGACGGAATTTGTCCATGCTGACAACCCCGTAGTAGGGGTCGTTCTTTCCCAGTTTTTCCCATTCTTGTTCAGAATCTCTTACAGGCATTACAATCTCCGCTTGTTGTTTTTGAGCCGCACATGATGCCGTATTTCGGGATGCGATTCAAGAATATTCGGAAGGGAAGATGTGAGTGCAGGTCGATGCTTCGTCGCTGACCATCCTCATGCCCCTGAGACTGTTAAAAAATAAATATTATTAATATCGATATTAATATTGTTGACATGTTTATTAATATAGTGTTAATTGCCCTCAATTAGCGAGAATTATATGGAACGATTAACAACTATTTGCCCGTGTTGTCAGGCGACGATGGAGATTGAGAAACTGCGTTGCGCATCGTGTGATGTGACGCTGGAGGGGAGCATTCCAATTCCGAGGTTGGCTCGGTTGTCGACGGATGAGCGGGAGTTCGTGGAACTGTTCGTGCGGTCGAGCGGTAGTCTCAAGGCTGTCGCCGATAAACTGGGGGTCTCTTATCCTACCGTGCGCAGCCGTCTGAACCGGGTGATTGCCGCATTGGATACGGCGGAGAAAGATGAGCGTTGCGCCCGTAATCAGATTTTGGATGATATCGAAAATGGTAAGATTTCTGTGGATGAGGCTATTCAGCAATTGAGAGAACTGTAGATGAATAAAAATAATGAGCAAGAACGAATTTTGGGACTGGTCGAATCCGGCAAAGTGACGCCAGTGGAGGGGGAGCGGCTGTTAAGCTCGCTGGAGCGGCATGGTCTCGACAGCGGTAAATGTCCGTTTTGCGCGGAAACGATTCCAGCGGTAATAGATGTTTGTCCAGAGTGTGGTAGTGCGTTGAACGCATATACATCATCTCAAGCGATGTGGCGTAGTGGCGCGGGATTCGGGGCTTTAGGCGGTCTTGGTAAATTTTTGGTGTGTTATATGTTTATGATATGCGGCTTGACAATCCTGCTTCCGCCATGGTGTTTCTCCCTGCGTGTCGAGCTGATGCTTGCAGTGCTGGGGATTGTCGCTGCCGTGCTTATCTGTAAGGGGTGTCGAAGCGGCTGGGTGCTGGGCATCCTCTGGGCGGGGGCGCAGATTGTCATGGTTGTTGTTAATGGAGTGATGATCAACCGTCAGTTGTTGCATTTGGGGATAACCTGGACTGCTAACGGTAACGGAATGGGGTTTAATCTTTTGGGGCTGGTTCTTTTTGTGCTCCTTATCAAAGCCGCCTCACGCAAATCAGAATTCCGCGGATTGAACGAGCTTGGTGTTCCCGTGTTGCTACTGTTGATTCTGGGTGTTGTTTGCTTTACTTCTCGCGAGGCTTATTCCTCTTCATCCATGAGCGAACAAATTATTGAGAATTCGCAACAGTTTAGGTTTGAGCACGAAGAGTAACGTAACGGTAAAAATAGTAAGGGGAAACTAATATGTCTATAAGGTTCATAATAATCGTTGTTATGGTGTTCGGTGGGGTTCTGCTCGTTATTGCGCTGATTTCTGCGCTTATGGCGCAGAAGGGACGACCGCAACCGGCGCAGGCGGATCCTGTGCCCGCTGACCCAGAGAAGCGGCAGGAGGTTTTGAAGAAACTGGCCGCTGGCGAGCTGACGAAGGCCGAGGCCGAGGAGCAGTTAAACGAGCTTGGCGCTCCTGTGCCGCTGTCCGTTCCATCGCCGGGCTCCGGCGCGAGGAAGGGTTGCCTGATTACGCTGATCGCGGTGCTTATTGTTGTTTCGGTGCCGTTGATCCTGGGTGTCTTCGCTTTTTTAAACCACAGTCAAAAAAGTCTATTTATGATGTAAACCAGCAACAATTGCAGCTTGAATTTGAAGAGTTGCACAGCGGTGAATAGACGAGTAGAAAGGAATAAATATGTGTGAACCTATGATTATGCGTTGGATGTTCATAAAAATCGTTATTATGGTACTCGGTGGGGTTTTGCTCGTTATTGCGCTGATTTCTGCGCTTATGGCGCAGAAGGGACGACCGCAACCGGCGCAGGCGGATCCTGTGCCCGCTGACCCAGAGAAGCGGCAGGAGGTTTTGAAGAAACTGGCCGCTGGCGAGCTGACGAAGGCCGAGGCCGAGGAGCAGTTAAACGAGCTTGGCGCTCCTGTGCCGCTGTCCGTTCCATCGCCGGGCTCCGGCGCGAGGAAGGGTTGCCTGATTACGCTGATCGCGGTGCTTATTGTTGTTTCGGTGCCGTTGATCCTGGGTTTGGTTTGGGGGATTTTTTCCGCGTCTCGTTCCGCTTCATCCATAAGCGAGCAAATGATTGAGAATTCCCGGCAGTTTAGGTTTGAGCACGAAGAGTAATGCAACGGTAAAAATCGTAAGGAGATGAAAAATGAAAAGATATTTCTATTGCTCTGAAGAGATAATAGATGTGAACCTGATGCTGTTTTTATTGGCGATTGCAGTTGTTGTCACGGGAATACTGCCGGGGATTACAGTCTGTATTGTCGTCGCCATGATTATTACGAAGGAGGATTGAGATATGGCTGGTATTCCTGAACTTATAATTATTTTTGTTGTCCTGATTTTACCCATCTTAGTGGTAGTGCTTGCCGTGGTGTTTTTGCGGCGCGGGTCTGATAGGGAGCGGTCAGTTGTTGCCGTTCCGGCACCGCCGTCGCGTGATCAACGCACGGCGGGTCTGGAGCGTTTGCGTTTGCGTTACAGTGAGGAGCGCTTGCGGATTCTTGACATGCTTGAATCTGGCAAGATTACACCGGAAGATGCTGGTCGGCTTTTTGACACGCTAGACAGGGAGACCTCCACCATGGCTTGTCCTTATTGCGGAGGTGATGTGCAGATTGAGGCGCTTCGCTGTAAGCATTGCAAGCGTGATCTGGTTGAGGGAGTGGATCAACCTCGCCGTCTCTTACGTTCCAGAAACCGTATGCTGGCGGGTGTGTGCGGCGGGCTGGCTGAATATACTGGGCTTGATCCCGTCCTGATGCGTCTGCTTGTGGCTCTTATTGTGTTCTTAAGTGGCATTGTCACCGGGTTAATCGCTTACTTTGTTGCCACACTCATTATCCCGAGTGCGGAGTGATGAATTTGCGGATTTCAGTGTGTTTGAAGCGGTCTGAAGTCTGTTTCGGGAGCGGTAATTCTTTCTTTTTCGGCTCTTGATATTTGCCGTTAATCGTATATAAGACTCTGTTCAAGTGTTGATATTGTTAATTTTTGCGGAGTGTTGTTATGTTTAGAGGTGTATACACGGCCATAGTCACACCGTTTACGGTGGATGGCGCGGTGGATTATGACAAACTGAAGGAGCTGGTTGAGTTCCAGATAGACGGGGGCGTTAACGGGATCGTGCCGGTTGGAACGACGGGTGAGTCGCCAACGTTGTCAATGGAGGAGCATCGCAGGGTGATTGAGGCGGTCATTGACGCGGTCGGCGGGCGTGTGCTGGTTATCGCCGGCACCGGCGGCAATTCGACAGCGGAGGCGGTTGAGCTGACTCAGAAGGCGGCGTTGGCTGGTGCGGATGCGACGTTGCAGGTAACGCCGTAT
>CAYTQP010000044.1:0-18345 GCA_964440175.1 uncultured Verrucomicrobiota bacterium | reverse complement strand
CAACCCCCCTAATGCGAATTAATTTCAGGCACACCACACCTGTTCTGGCGAGACCGGTTTTTCACGATGAAGTAAGCGAACGTTTGGCTTTTCGATGTGAGTTTGACAGCACTGGCTGACAACAGGTTTGTCTCCCTCCTCCGGAGGAGGGGGCAAAGAAGAGAGTGCGCAAAAAGTAAGATTTGGTCATGAGGCAAAAAGCGGGTAAAAAGAGATAGAAAGTGCGGAGAGCACATTGAGTTTTAACAATTTTTGGGACACCCCGGTTGCCTGCCTGCGCTACGGTAGCCGTTTGATTGTCACCACCTGAATTTCCATGTCTGCGTTACGGGAGAAAGCGAACTCAATGCGTATGGGGAGATTCGAGTGGCGGGTGATGGTTATGGTAGCGGACTCTTTTGCGGCGACGGGAACTTCGTCGTAGTCGCCTCCGGGACGCCGAACACGCAGTTTGCCGAGATGTGTGCCGGGTGCGGCTTCGGTTGTGAAGTGCAGTTCAACACGGTATCTGCCGGCAGAGAGCGGAAGATTGGGTCCGTAGAAGATACTTCCGTCGGGTTCGTAGTCTTTTCGCAGTCTGACTCCATCGGTCTGCATGTTTATACATCCGGCGTGAAAGAAGAGGGCGGCTTTCAAGTTGAGAGTTTCGCCGGATGCAAGTTCTGTCCAGTCGCCGCTCATGTAGAACATGGTGTCGAGATCGGCGTGCCCGTCAATAACGGTTAAGACCGGTTCGCAGAGAGCGTTCACGTTGCCGGGGCTTACGGGAATGTCAAACCAGCACCATTCGTATGTGTCTATATTTATTGTCTTGTCGAGAATCGCGATGCGTCCTCGTCCGCGTGCACGCAACATGAGTTTGGCGTTTGGCGCGTTCCATGGTTTGAAGGGGCGGGTCTTTACTGTTCCGCCTTGTTCCACGGAGAGGAAGTGCCCGCCGCTGACACCGTCTTCATAGAGTCCCCTGGCGTTGGTGTTCTCCGTGTATTCAAGTTCCCAGTGAAGGGTGGGGAAAAAGAGGTTCCATCCCGGTTTTATTTTGGCGTGCTGAACGGGAGTTCGCAGTATCTTGAAGGCCCAGACGCTACCGTCGTGTCCGATCAGTTTCAAGCGCGAATGGTTGAGCAGACGTTTTAGCGTGAAGCATACGGGGAAAGGGCTCACTTTTTCGGGGAAAGCATCTTCATGGAGGATTAGGCAGTCGATCTTCCGTTCGAGCAGGAAGTTCAGATTTTTATCGGGCAGTACGGCGATGTTTGAGCGTCCGAGCCGTTTGAAGATGGTGTCGATATACTCATTCTTAACCTGCGGGGAGTAGCCGTTGAGCATGCGAATGTGGTAGAGGGTTGCGTAGTATTGGTAGATGGCACTCCAGGCGGAGTCGCCGGGCCAAATAGGGATGGCCATGGCACGTGGGGCGTGTCCGGCGGTTGCGGCATCTTCGGCGACGGCGGCGTAGGATTGTTGTTCGGATGGAAGGCGGCAAATGGTGGCACGTACCTGCATGGCGTATTCCGTTGTGAACAGCAGGGTGAGGGTGATGATGAGTATTGTTTTCAGATGTGCGGACGGAAGATTCTCGGTCAGTCGTTTGATGGCGATGGCGGCGCACAGTGCCAGAACTGTCGGCATGAGGCAGAACGCCTGGGCGGTCATACGCATAAACTCGTAGGCGGGAAGTATCCTGCGTGCCTTCATGTAGAAGAGTCCGTTGAATGGACCGTTGGGGCCGAGTGCGAGAAGCGCGAGTCCGGTTCCAAGTCCGAGGAGCAGCAGAAGGATGAGGTCGTCGCGCCAGTTTTCGAAGTGGCGTTTTCTGAATGAGTTCCAGATAGCCCATAGCATGCCCGTAATGCAGAGCAGTGGGAGAACAAACCCGATGAATGCGTGCGCGTTTTTGCCAAGTTCAAACCATTTCACGAGTCCGATCGGATCGGGTGAGAACTGGGCCACCTCCGATATTTCGCGTCCAGCGCCGAGGACGGTTTGTGAGAAATGCTGAGCCTTTACTTTGTATCCGGCGATGATCTGATTGAGGACGACTATTGCGACCGGGAGCAGGCGCAGAGTGACCCCGCCCCAGAATTTCGGGTTTATCCAGCTCCTGTTTTCGCGGCGTAAGAGTCCGAAAAAGCACCAGAGTGGCGCGCTCATCACGCTGAAGAGAAATACGCGGGTGTCGTTGTAGTACGCGCACAGCAATGCCAATCCTGCCAGGATGCCGCCTTTGAATGAGAGGTCGCGGACGGCCATATCCAGCCCCAGTATGATCAGCGGCGGCCAGAGCATGGCGTATCCCATTGGGCTGCCTCCGAACATTGTGATGTAGCGGTAGGGCAGGGTGATTCCGGCAATTGCCAGGAGGGCGGCTATGCGGTTGTTGGTGAATCGGCGTAGGAGTAGCCAGGTTGCGAGATAGGTTAGCCATAAGGTGGTGAGTCCGAGCATATTCCAGGCAAACGCCGCGTTTCCGAATATATCCCAGAAGACGTAGATGAGTGAGAAGGGGATGTTGTAGTTGCCGACATTGTAGCGAGCGGCATCGTCGCCGGTGTTAAATTCGTAGAGATTATGGAACCATGGTGTGTTGCCTTTCACCATATCGCTAAACAGCCAATAGAAGTAGTGGAGCTGGAGCTGATCGCCGTTGACCATGAAGCGAGCCTGCCCCGTTTCGATGTTTGTTGAGGATGCGGGAATGCCGCTGTTGAGATAGCGGAGCTGGGGCCACGAGAAGAGCATCCAGATGAACGTGCTTACGAGCAGGCTGTATAGAATTAAACGTGTTTTTGACACTTTCGCATCCTCTTTTGCATTTTGTTAAGTCTTGCCTTAAAGGGGTCTTATAGTTTAGTTTGACATAAATTAAAAGATAAGAAATAATTTTATGCAAGATACTGGGAAAATTGATTTTGTGCCGTCCTGTCCGCGTGTTTGCATGTTCTCCGAAAGCTACTATCCGCAGACGGGTGGAACTCCCACACAAGCGCTTGCGTTGGCGGAAGGATTGACACGTGCCGGGTTTCCTCCGCTGGTAATAACCAGGAGATTTGAGGAGGATGTGGCGAAGAGCGATATTTATGACGGGGTGCGGGTCTTTCGCGTTGGTCCGGTTGGAGATGGTGCGGGAAAGAAGTGGGGGATGCTTTTCACATCGTTGCCACTGCTTGTGCGTCTGCGACGGGAGTATGACATTCTCTTTGTGCCGGGTTTTCGTGTTATCGGGTTGGTGGCGATATTTGTTGCCTGGCTGTTTGGGAAAAAATGTGTCTTTCGTGCTGTGAGTTGCGGGGAGATGTCGGGGGCTTTCTTCCGCGCCGGGCTGATGAAGAGTATCGCTCCGGTTCGTCTTTTTTTCAATCTCTTCAACAAATTCAGAATGTTTGTTTTGCGAAGAGCGGACGCATTTGTGACAATCTCTTCCGTAATCAGCGACGAGTATGCTGGCGCGGGAATTACAGGGGAACGTGTGAGTTATATTCCCAACGGGATTGATCCTGCTCTTTTCTCTCCTGTTGGGAAGGGCGAGAAGAGTGAGTTGCGATCCAAGCTAGGTGTTGACGATGTTGCGTTCATAGCGATCTACACTGGACGTTTAGTCAGGTATAAAGGTGTGATGACGTTGATTGATGCCTGGGAAGAGGTTGTTCGAAAACATCCTGAGTCTCGTCTGTTGCTTGTGGGTGCGGGTGGCAATGATATGCACAACTGCGAGGACGAGTTGCGGGTACGGGCAGGGCATCTGTCGGATAGCGTCATATTTGTCGGTGATGTTAATAATGTTCGTGATTATCTGTGTGCGTCGGATGTGTTCTTGTTTCCGACCGAGAACGAGGCCTTTGGAATATCGCTTATTGAGGCGATGGGGTGTGGGCTTCCCGTGATATCAACCGTAGTGGGTGGGATAAAAGACTTTCTGTTTGATCGCAGGAACGGATTGGTTTTTGAGCAGGGCGACTCAGAAATGCTTGCAAAATTGATTATGGAGGTTTATGAGGATGCTGTGTTGCGTGAAAGGCTGGCATCGGCCGCTGTCGATACGGTGCTGGAGAAGTTTAGTCAATCATTGATAACAGACAGGTATATAGGGTTGTTTCGTTCTCTGGAGGAGCTGTGAAAGAGACATCAAAGCTGAACTATCTTGTGGTAATGATATTTGTGGCGGGCATATTTATGCGCGTTTTCGGGGCTTGGTCTTTTGCCCTGGCGCACACCGCTGACCATGGCATTATTTGTCTGATGGTGAAGCATATCCTCAGTGGGCAAGAGTTGCCTGTCTTCTTTTACGGATTGCCGTATATGGGGGCGATTGAACCCTATGTCAGTGCGGGGTTGTGCCGTGTGTTTGGGCTTTCCGGATTTATGATCAATATGGGAACCGCGCTCATGGGTATTTTGCTTCTGCCGGTTGTCTATTTGTGGGGGAGTGATGCCGCCGGGCGGACGGGGGGAATAGCGGCGTTGGCGTTTTGTGTTGTCGGCCCGGAGTTCTATTTCCAGTTTCAGAGCTGGGCGGACGGCGGGTATGCTGCGATTCTTCTTTTTGATGCGTTAATATTGTGGCAGGGTGTGCGTATTCTGGCGGATGCCGAGGATGGTGATGAAATCCCGGTGCGCGATTACATTATGTTGGGACTGATCGCTGGCCTCGCCTGGTGGCTCTCGCCGCTGACCATCGCGGCATTCATCACCATTGCCATACTGTTTTTTGCCCAGTTGCGGTTGAGGGTGTTTCGTTGGCGGTTGCTATACGCATCGGGCGCGTTCTTTGCGGGCAGCCTTCCTTTCTGGATATGGAATTTCCGCAATTACTGGAAGACGTTTGACATGCTCCGCTCAAACGGGCATCCGAAATTTCTGATGGGGCTAAAGATGTTCTATGTGGATCGCATGTCTGTGCTTCTGGACCTTTGGGATATGCCGGAATGCTGGCGGCGGCTGATGATTGTGCTTTATATCGGAGCGGCGTTGTTTTGTGTGCTTCTCGTACTGGATCGCATGGTTCGCCGGAAACTGAACGGAAAGTATCTCCATTTAACTGCGGCAGTCGTCTTTGTGCTTGTTTCGTCCGTCTTGTTCACCCGTTCGCATTTAGCACTGGCACCGGCTGTTCGTTATCTGCTTCCTCTGATTCCCGCGATGGCGGTCATTCTCGGTGTGACGACGGCTGTTCTCGTTAAGTATCTGCCTTATGGGACGGGCTGGATACCGTTGCTTGTGATTATCGGTGCTCATTCGGCAATGCTTCCAAAACGAAACAGTGAGCGTATCGAATGCACTGAATTCGCGGCGACGGCTGCACAATTCGCGGTGTTTTTGGAGGAGAAGGGGATTACGCACATCTATACTAAGTATCAGTGTCCCTGGGCGAACCATGGTCTCAACTTCCTGCTGGACGAGCGTTTTGTCTTTTCCGATCTCGGACGTGAGCGTTATCGGCCATATGCAAGTTCCATTGAGAACGCTGATGCGGTGGCCGTTATGAACGATCTGGGATGGTTCAGCTCATTCCTTGACGCGACCGCTGGCTCGGCGGTCATTGGAGGTATAGACGGATTGAGAATCCATTACAACATACGTCCGCCGGAGCGCGGATTGCGCGAGATTGAACCGGCATTGCTGGATAAGATGACCGCCGCGTCAGGGGAGTCACTGCTTGCCAAACTGACGGATGCCGATGTGAGTAGTGCTGTCAGCTACGCTGAAATGCCAGGAAAGAAGATTGTAATAACCGCGACATTTAAATATCCGCAACCGATCTCCGCGTTACGGCTTCTGACCCCGTGCGGCGCACGTCCGCACTCTTGTCGGGTTATGACGCAGGCATTCGGAGATTCTGAATGGAAAACGATCAAAAAAGTTCGCAATATCACCGGATATTTCTGGTCGGGTCCGCGTTTTTACTGTGGCGGGGATTCGTTCAGGGTGATGTTGAATTTTCCTGAAACGACGGTTAAAAAAGTGAGGATTGAGATTGCCGGAATTGTTGAAAACACAGAAGGGGAACTCTCCGAAATACAGTTCTTCGCAAACGCTGAAAACGGTGGTGGTGGCGAGTGGAAAACGGATGAACTGGTTGAGCTTCTCCATAAACTTGGTGCGAAAGAGTGTTATGCCGACCGCTGGCTTTCCAACAAGCTTCACGCTGACAGCGGTATTGGGATTGAAGTGTTGAGGGATCGCGATTTTGGCGAAAACCGACTCTCGCGCAGGATAATGCTCACCCCGCATTCGGTCTTTGCGGTTGAGACGCAGGAGGCGCCTTTGACGCGGCGGGTGTTGTCAGACGCAGAGATAAACATGAGGGAGAGAACGGTTGGACGCTGGACCGTTTTCAGCTTTGACGCATCGACGTGGAAGGATCGCTATGCCGAATATCCTGCCATGCACTGGCATGGATACGCGCCTCTGCTCCGTAGCGATAAAGAGTTTTGTGTTTATCTTGAAGAGCGGGCCGGAGAGCTGTATCGGCAGGGTCAAAAATCGAAGGCATCCGCGCTGTTGAGGAAGGCGTTGGATATCTATCCGAACTATCAGGCGGGACTGCTCTTGATGAGTAAGTGGATGCGTGAGTCAGGGAAACCGTCGCTTGCGGAAAGATATGAGGCGATATACCGCCTTCAGCGCGAGCCTGATATTAAGACATTGGTGAAATTTAAAAACAGAATAGAATTTCTCGGGATTAGTATCGACCGGAGAGAGGCATCTCCCGGCGATGTGGTAAAGCTACGCTATTATTGGCGGTGTCCGGCGAAAGTGGATCCGCGTATGCTGGCTCTGTTTGTTCATTTCAAGAACGGCTCTGATATTGTCTTTCAGGATGATCACGTATTGCTTCAGGATGCGATTACGGAGATTCAGCCTTTCGATGAAATTTTTGTTGAAACCCGCGAGTTGCGGTTGCCATCCAATCTGCCTCTGGGTGATTATGTTATTAACATGGGACTCTATCAGCGAACAGGAAACCATCGAAGGCTGAAGTTCTTGTCAAAGCTGGAGTCGGGTGGTTATCGGGTGTTTTTGCTTCCGGTCACACTGAAAATATCACGGGGCGTTGACGGAGAGAAGGATGCATAGCCGCAGGATAGACTGGATTGATTACGCGAAGGCGGTCGCTATAATTCTGATTGTTGCCAGTCATATTCAGCATCGGTTGCTCAAATCGGGACTTTGCGGGAGTGGCGGGGCTTACGATTTTATTGATGGACTACTCTACAGTTTTCATGTACCACTCTTCTTTTTTCTGTCGGGACTCTTTTTTTACAGCAGTTTCTTAAAACGTGGTCTGAGAGAATTTCTGACAGGAAAGGCGTGCACCATCTTGTATCCGTTCGTGGTCTGGTCTCTCTTTCAAACCGCAGTTGAGGTGATATTGAAGTCGGCATCGCCATCAGCGCTTATGACTTGTCTGTATTATCCGCGTGCCCATTTCTGGTTTCTGTATGCTCTCTTCTTTATGTCGGTTGTCAGCGCGGTGATATACTGGAAAGGCGGGAAGCTGGCGTTGCCGGTTTGTTTGGCGGTGTCGATCGTGTTATTGCTGACATATCGGAGTGTGAATTATGGACCATTCTCAGATTTCGCAAAGAATTTCATCTATTTCGCGCTGGGCATTCTCGCCTGTCGCACCGGGCTGATGGGAATGAAGAAGAGCATGCCGCTTTGGAACGCCGTCATGGCTACGGGGCAATTTGTTGTGCTGGAGGTATGGTTTCTGACAAACGGTTGGCACACGACGCTTGCGGGTCAGTTTTTACTGGCGGTCTCCGGCACGCTGTTTGTCGTTACGCTCTGTATGGTGCTGAACGATGTTGCAATGCCCTGGCTAAAATACATCGGGCGAAGAACGCTTCCGATCTACGTTGCCCATGTTTTAGTCGCCTATGCGGTTATGACGCTTATGGGCAGGCTGGTAAAAACGGACAGCCTTGCGCTTTATGCTGCCGTCGGGATGTTGGCGGGAACAGGGATACCCCTCATTATGTATGCCGTTGCGAACAGATTGCGTTTTCCATATATCTTTGAGTTGCCGCGCAAAAAGTGACGACCTCCTAAAAATCCCCTTTCACGAGAATATTGAAAAGCTCCACGCCGGTGTGCAACTTGCGGTTACTCATGGCTGCGCTCTCCTCTGAATATGAGACCGAGTTATCCGCTTTGATATTTCCGCCGCAAACGGCATAGGGTATCGGCATCGCGTGATGTGTCTTTGTGGAGATCAGTGTCGCGTGATCCGGCAGAACAAGAATGCGCAGATCTTTGTGTATCTCCCTCAGTTTTAGTATCTCTTTCACGATATGCGTGTCAAATTCCTCAATTGCCTGAATCTTCTTTTCGACATCACCCTCGTGAGATGTTTCATCCGGTGCTTCGACATGGAGATAGACAAAATCCTCATTGGCAAGGGCTTCTTTCGCGGCGGCGGTTTTCCCGGCGTAATTGGTTCCCAGATAACCGGTGGCTCCATCCACAATACGGACGTTTAATCCGGCGAGAACACCGAGACCGCGCACAAGATCCACTGCTGAAATGACAGAGCCTTTTAATCCATAGCGTTCTTTAAGGGTGGGAAAGGCGACTTGGCGACCCTGACCCCAAAGCCAGATGTCGGTTACAGTTGTTTTCCCTTTTTCCCGCCTTTCCGTATTCACCGGGGATTGCCTCAGAACCTCATGAGCGTTTCGGCTTAGCTCCGTCAAAATGTCGACACCGACACCGGTGGGAAGGTGAGGGGAGAACGGCTGATCGCTAATGTCGTGCGGTGGTCGTGTTTTCAGGCATTCGCCGGGGAATCCTTTTATAACGACAAGATGCCGATAGCTGGTTCCCGGATAAAATTTGATGGTGTCGGAGTTAAGTTTTTTCTGGAACTCGGAGATAATCCTTATCGAATCCGCTGTTTCAATATGCCCGGCGGAGTAGTCTCTCATAATTTTGTTGTCGAGATGAACCAGATTGCAGCGAAATGCGATTTCGTCGTCGTCGAGTGTTATTCCCATGCTGGCGGCCTCTATCGGCGCTCTGCCGGAAAAATAGATGCGCGGGTCGTATCCCATAAGCGACATATTCGCCACATCACTGCCGGGTTCAAATCCATCCGGCACAGACTGCAGTTGTCCGACAACGCCCAGCTCCGCAATCTTATCCATATTCGGGGTTTTCGCAAATGCCAGCGGAGTCTTGCCATCAAGCTTCGCAATTGGCACATCAGCCATGCCGTCACCAATAAGCATTATATATTTCATGTTGTTTGCCGCTCCGTATCCGACCGGGTCACTCCGGGGTTACTCTTTTCCTGATGAAATCCAGAATCTTATCGGCATTCGCGTCCATCTGAATCGGATTGTTTCTGTATCCCTCTGTTGAAAGTTTCCCTGTTCCTGTCACAGTGCTGACTCGTTGCGTTTCTGCGTAAAGCTCATCAGTGTGGAACTCAACAGTGTAATCGGGGTCTTTCAAGAGGTGTCCGGTCAGGATGCAGACAACTTTGTCTGACGGTTTAATGATGCCTTTTTCAAGCAGTTTTTTGCAACCAGCGACAGTTGTGGCAGAGGCAGGTTCTGAGCCGATGCCGTCAATGCCGATTTTGCTTTTTGCCAGAGCAATCTCCTGTTCGCTGACCTGTTCAACGACACCTCGAGTGTAATCAATTGTGAACCAGGACTTGTCGAAACTTACCGGATTCCCGATTTTGATTGCTGTGGCTCTTGTGTTTGCGGTTATGGGGCGTAAAATACGTTCCTGCTTTTTGTAACTTTGATAGAGAGGGTTGGCACCTTCCGCCTGGATAACGGCCACTTTTGGGATCTTGCCGATAAATCCGCAATCCGCCAATTCGCTGAATGCCTTGCCGAACGCGCTGTTGTTGCCCAGATTGCCGCCAGGGACAATCACCCAGTCGGGGGATTCCCAGTTCAGCTGATGGAGCATCTCTATCATTATTGTCTTCTGTCCCTCAATTCTGAAAGGATTGATTGAGTTGAGCAGATAGATGTTTCCTCTGTTGCAAACCTCTTCGACAATCTCCATCGCCTTGTCAAAATCGCCGTTTAGCTGCACGGTCAGTCCGCCGTAATCGAGGGCCTGTGACAATTTTCCATAGGCTATCTGTCCCTCCGGTATAAAAACGACACTCTTCATGCCCGCGCGTGCGGCATAGGCGGCCATTGATGCGGAGGTGTTTCCTGTTGAGGCGCAGGCGACGATTGACACGCCGAGCTTCTTTGCCATGCTGACAGCCGTTGTCATGCCGTTGTCCTTAAAAGAGCCGGTGGGGTTTGCGCCCTGATGTTTTGCCAGCAGGGAATTCATTCCGGTGTATTTGGCGCACTTGGGCATGTTGTACAGCGGCGTGTTCCCTTCGGGCATTGTGACAACCGTGTCAAAAGGTGCAAAGGCTGGTAGAAATTCGCGGTATCGCCATACGCCACTTCTGTTGAGAGGTGTCCATGAACCCGCACGTTCGTCAAATGTTCTCTTCAGAGCGGCAATTTGACTTGAGTCCATCTTTTCGATATTGTTCACCACTTCCAGAACGACACCGTTATCGCTTCTGTAGCGTATTTTATCTATTGAATATCTTGTGTTCCCGTCTCCGCCAAAAGGCTGCAAATACACGTTTTTCATTGTTTGCCTACTCTTCTATTCGAATTATCCGTGTTTTCGCTTTTATGAAAGACTGGCGTTCAATCTCTTTAACCGCGTCCTGGAGGTTCTCTTCAACCGCCTCATGTGTGAGAATCACAATAGGAACGGAGTCGTCAGAATGCTCCTCATTCTGTATCACCGATGCGATTGAAATTGAGTGTTCGCCCAGAACAGAGGCTATTGACGCAAACACCATAGGCTCGTCAGACACGGAGAAACACAGGTAGTAGCGGCTGGTTATCAATGATATTGACGCGACTTTCAGCTCATTGGAACTGCGGTAATAATCCATTGATATCCGTTTCCGGTGGTCGGTTGCGATATTCCTTGCAATGTCCACAACATCACTCACAACTGCGGAGGCTGTCGGCATTTCTCCCGCGCCACGTCCATACAGAAGTATATCGCCAACGGCATCGCCCTTTATGTACACAGCGTTGTACACATCGGAGACGGATGCGAGAATATGGCTGTTGTGAAGCATCGCTGGATGGATGCGGATATCGATATAATTGTCTTTTAATTTTTTAATGATGCCCAGCAGTTTTATTGTGTATCCAAGTTTTCTGGCGAATTTTATGTCATCTCCGGTTATGGCGGTGATACCCTCTATGTGAACCTTTTCATACGGCACATAACCGCCGTAGAGAAGTGATGCCATGATGGAAACCTTATGCCCGGAATCTCCGCCTTCGATGTCAAGGGCGGGATCGGCTTCCGCGTAACCGTTCTCCTGCGCTGTTTTCAAAACAGAATCAAAGGAGAGACCCTTTTCGGTCATTTGCGACAAAATATAGTTGCAGGTTCCGTTAATAATGGTCTCCACAGAAATAATCTCGTTCGCGATCATGGACTCGCGAATCGTTTTAATGGCGGGCATCCCGCCACCGACTGATGCCTCAAAGAAGAGGGAAACTCCGTTTTTTTCAGCGGTCTCAAAGATTTCGGGACCGTGTTCGGAGATAAGTGCTTTGTTAGCGGTGACAACATGTTTGCCCGCGTTGCAGGCATTTATCACCAACTCTTTCGCAAAGGTTGTTCCTCCGATTAGTTCAATGACGATGCTGATATCATCATCATTCAAAATGTCATCTGCGTTTGCGGAGCAGATTGTATTGCCAATCGGCAGTTTGTCGAAGTGATCAGCGTTAATATCGACAATCCGTTTCAATTCCAGCGGAAGACCGAGACTGGTTGCAAAAAACTCTTTCTGTTTATTAAGAATTTTCACAACCCCGCCGCCAATCGTTCCGGCACCAACAAGACCAATCTGACAATTTGTCACAAACTTACCTTTCTATTAATGTAAACAGCCGTTTTTTATTCTACCCCGTCAGCTGGCACTTGGTGCGAATACGGGGCAGTTTATCTTTATTTCCAAGGCGGGAAAGTGACATGTATGGCGTGCGTATGCAAGCAAAATTGTCAGGTGTTGAACATCACTATTTTTTAAAACGCCGGAAATCAGCAGTAACACAAATATCGAAATTTTCCGGCTGGGTGTTGTCTGTTACGAACATCTTCAGGAACTGGCGGATGACAGCTCAATCGCGATGAATGGGTGGCGGGCACATTGTCGGCAAATTTCGCATTCCCACTGTTTGTAATTTCGGCGGATTGGTGGCGCGGTCATTTCTCGCCACAGTTTCTCTGTCGCAGCTTGTGGCGAACCTCGAAAAAAGGGTTCTCTCTTTTTGTCAGAAAGTCACTTTGGAGATAATATTGACAAGGAATATTCTGTTCTTCCAAATCTCAATTCCCCTGTTGGCAAAGCGTATGGAGTATTGAGGATTTTTCATTAGCAACTTTGTCGGGTCTGGCAGGAATAATCCGACCTTATGCACCCCTTTGAGGTTGTGAGTAACCGTTCCTGTGATTTTATGAGTTAGTGCGTTGTGGCTGGAAAGTTGCGGATCATACGGTTGCCAATCCGAAGGGCTGACGTTGAGTCGCTCTATCTGTTTGACACGGTTTGCTTTGTCGATAAAGACCAGATAGACCGGACGCGGGTTGTGGATGGCTGAAAAACCAGTGTTTCGGAGATGTATCTCGTAATCAAGTTTTGACCCGTTTACCGTGAGTTTGGTTTTTTCAAAATCAAAATAAAGCCGATAACCGAGATGATCCCGTATGAATTCATAAGCGGAGCGGGCGCAGGGTTCGCCTTTCGCGTTTTGGAAATACTCGTTTTCAAAAAGAATCTTATTCTCCAGGAGCAGTTGAGGTGAAACTTTGAATTTTTTCCAATGGGCTATGTTTAATTTGTTGTTCTGAGTGATGTCAAACGCGCTGAAATGGTGGTCTCTGAGTGCTTTAAGCGTATTGGTTACGGAAAAAATTTTGTGCAACCCCCATTTGCCGGTCTGCGCATAGGGAATTTCTCCTGCCACTTTTAAATAAGGGGATTCCTCTGCAACGATCTTGTATGTCTCTGTGTTTAATGTGTAATCATTATTACGCGCCAACGGGTGTTCAGATGCCGTAAAGTAATCGTTGTGAAATCCGCAACGACGATTTTCAGCTTCTGTCAGCGAGTATCTCTTTTTAAATCGTGGATAGCGGATGGTGATTTGTCTGTCTTGAAAGATGGCAAGCATCCTTTTGGCCAATTTAGCCCGGTTCTTCCAGTCGCTGTTCAGCGAAGTGTTGTTTCCCTCTCCCCAGGCTCCGACGAATCCAATCTGCCACATATCAATCAAGCCGATATTTTTGTGTATAAACGGCTTCAGTTGATCCAGATGCCTGAAGATGTCCTCGAATTTAACCTTTGTCGCCCGGGGTGTGTTGTCGTACGCAAAACGAAGGATAACCTTGGCTCCTCTCCGCCGGGCATCATCGAGCACCTTTTGCATATTGTCAAAAGCATTTTTATCAAGATCCTTCCCGACGTAGTCGGTGAGATAGAAGTAGAGCTGAATCTCGGAAAGCTCGTCGTTTTCGGCATCGAACTCTTTCAATCTATCTTTGCCCAGCCACATCTCAGGGAAGACCTTTGATCTGTCCCATGTGAACTTCAGGTTGTGAACAAAATAGTTTGACTGCAGGAAGAACCCTCTTTCGGGGTTGTGAATGGCGGGGATGGACTCAATTTTCGCCAGCATCGGAGATGCTTTTTCTCCGGATTCTGCCGTTGCAGAACCGATTACGGGTAGAAACAGGCAGATCAGTGTCAGTGTCACGGTATTAGTTGTCATTATTTTCACGTTCATCTTCTTTCACAAAAAAGCAACCGGAGAAGCGTCGCAGCGTCCCTCTGTTAAAATTCACACGCATTTTCAAATTAAATGATTCCTCATTGAGGGAAGCGGGTTTTAAGGTATTGCCTTTTAGCCTTTTCTCAACGATTGCGCACACAAATCAATTTTCATTTCTGTTAGTTGTGTGTCGCACATGTCGTGTTATCTTGTCCATCATTTTTTTGCTCAAAATTAGACTGGTTCAAAACCAAGTTCACGAGGGTTGTTGAGTTTATGAATAGTTAAGTTTCATGTTTGGTCTATTTTTGTCGTGAGCGTACCAAGTGAGCATATATCTGTTCCGCTGGGATCCTGAAATACACGCAGTCCGAATTCGGGGATTGAGGCAAGGATGTGATCGAAGATGTCGGACTGGATATTCTCATAGTTCACCCAGGTTTTGTCGGTGCTGAAAACATATATTTCGATGGGGAGTCCCTTTGGCGTTGGTTGTAACTGGCGAACCAGGAATGTCATGCCGTCGTGAATTTGGCGATGATGTCGCAGGTAGCTCACGAGATAGGCGCGGAAAACACCTATGTTTGTCTGATGTCGACCATTGATGACGGCGTTTAAATTAATATCCGCTTTGCGGTTGGCGGATTCGATCTCTTCTTCTCTTTTGTTAATATAGTCGCGAAGAATGTCCATATTTCTGAACTGCTCCAGCATTTTGTCGTCGCAGAAGCGGATTGTCTGCATGTCGATAAAAACGGAGCGTTTGATTCGGCGTCCCTCTGATTCGCTCATCCCTCTCCAGTTTTTGAATGAGCCGGATACGAGGGCGTATGTTGGGATCGTGGTTATGGTTTTGTCCCAGTTTTGCACTTTGATTGTGTTGACGTTGACATCAAGCACATCTCCATCTGCGTGATATTCAGGCACTTCTATCCAGTCACCGATCCGGACCATGTCGTATGCGCTAAGTTGAATACCGGCGACAAAGCCGAGGATTGTATCCTTGAAAACCAGCATAATGACGGCAGTTAGTCCGCCCAGAACACTCATCATCCCCCATGGCGACTTTCCCAGAATGTGGGCGGTGACAAAGATGGCGGCGAAAACGAACATGATGATTTTGACCGCCTGCACATATCCCCTGATTGGTCTTCGTTTGGAGACAGCAAAGTTTGAATACATTTTTTCCACAGTGTCCAGGAATCGGCTTGCCGCAGTCGTGCCCACGAGGATAATGGCTGCGAATGTGAAGTGACGCACAGCGGCAGTCCAGCCTTGTTTTGGAAAGAGATACAGGACGCCGGCGTTGAAAACCACCAATGGAACAAGCCATGAAAGGGTTTTCAGGAGTCCGGTGTCCACGATAATGTCGTCCCACGCATTGCTGCTTTTTCTTATAAAAGCATGAATTACGCGCAGTGCCAGAAGACGGACAAGGAGAAATATGAGCAGGCTCGCCAAGATCAATCCCAGCAGGATCAGGGGTGTTGGCTGTGACGCGCATATGGTGATGTAATTTTTGATGTAATCCATCATATCATTTTACTCCCGAACAACTTGAACGAGTGCGCGAAACCATTAAGATCGCACGGCACAACGAAAATACTGCCGGGAAGCTAGCATTTTTCGCTACGCATTTCAACCTCGTTTATCAGTGCTTTGTCAAGCGATGATATCTTGTCTTTCACTTTTCGTCGCGCAATTTGGACAATACTGGTCATCCGAGTGGCGGTCTCTTCGGGGAGTTTAGCTCGGAACAGCTCCATTTCCCGCATAGGGCTTCTCCGCTTTTCGACTTGTTTTGAGGTGTTGAGAGGGATAATATTGCGGAATATGGGATATTTTTGAACAGGTCAGATTAAGCGTTTGCAGCAGATTTTTTATGAACAATTCATGTCAAGATAACTTTTCCTGTTGAAAAAGGATTAATTTATGGAAAGGTTGTTGACAGTGTCTGCCCGGTGGTATATTGTGCTTTGTGAACGGATTGAAAGTTTGTTTGTGATAGTCGGTTGACGGGTTCAATACTGGTGATGTGTGAAGCTTTGGAGTGATAGACTTTATGCTGGGTAGATTTATTTTTCAGGACAAAGGCGTGGTGCTGTCTGTGATATTGGCGGTGCTGACTCTGTTTTCGGTGTCCGCGTTTGGAGCAATTGAGAACGTTGACAGGGAGTTTAAGTTTGCACGCGGACTCATCGAACTGGGGTTTTCCGATTATGCGGATGAGATTTTGGACGAGATTGTCCGTTATCACCCGAAGCAGAAGAGCCGGGCGAAACTGGTGCGTGTGGAGATATTGATCAACCTGCGCAAGCTCAGTGAGGCGGAGGTACTTGCGAAGACGTTGCCGTCCAGTAACCCGCAGGCACTGGCAGCTAAATTGGCCCTGGCTAACGCATATTACGTCACGGGCGACAGGGTGCGTGCCCAGCAGATATATAAGGCGTTCTTCAAGAAGTATCCACCCTCTTCGCTGAAGGACCCGGATTTGCGCCGGTTTTATCAGGATGCGGCGTACAAATACGGTCAGATGCAGGAGCTGACCGGGAACATACCAGAAGCGTTGAAGGGGTACGAAAATGTCCTCAAGTCAAATCCTGACAAGCGGGTGACTCGTCATCTGAAGTCTGAAATGGCTGCACTGTATCTGAAATCCGCGCAGGAAAAGAAGGGTGCTAAGCGTAAGAAGGATATTGATCGCGCCAAAAAGTTATGTGATGAGGTTCTCATGGGGGGGAGCGATTTGTGGTTTGCCCGGAGCATCAACACGTTGGCGAATATCAAAATGCTCAAGGGTGACAAAAAGGGTGCCAAGAGAACGCTTGTCAAGAATATGGACATATTTAAGAGCGTGGACAAGCAATTGAAGGAGGACGGTGTCTCGATGGACCTCAGTCCGGTGGCTGCCGCGCGTTTTTTTCTTGGCAAACTGTATCGTGATGAGGCGGCCGCATTGGCGAAGAGAGGCAAAAAACAGGCGGCCGTAGCTGCGTATGCCAAGGCGTTGAAGCAGTTCGTCAGTGTTTTAGCGAAATATGGCGGCAGTGAATGGAGTGCCCCTTCAGGCGATTACATCGATAAAATCAAGATGACGCTGAAAGAGGACTTCGGGAAAGAGATAAAGATTGATCTGGGTCGTTATCAATTGTCCGCGATCAGGGCTCGCTTTGATCAGGCAAATCAATTGTATCTGGAGCGAAAGTATGATCAGGCTCTAAACGAGTATTTGCGGGCGGTGAACGTCTATCCCGAATGTGAAGAGAGTGGCAAGCATCTCTCCCGCATTGGTAACTGTTTTGCGAGGCAGGGCGACAAGCTGGCCGTGGAGGTGGTGACAGACTATATCTGCGAACGCTACGTTAGTTCGCCAGGTGCGCCCATTGGACTCTTGACGATGGCAAAATACTATTTTGACGAGAAGGACGAGGAGATGTATTTGAAGGTTTACGATGCCTATCTGGACACTTTTCCCGGACACGAGAATGCGCCCGGTGTGCTTTATAGGCTGGCAGTTATTCAGAAGGAGGCGGGGAACACAAACCGCGCCAATGCGTTTTTACAGCGGTTGATTAAAGATTACCCCGACTCAGCTGTCTTCCTCAGTGCTGTGTCCCGTAAGGCATGGGACAACTATAAGGCAGAAGATTATGAGAATGCGGTTAAGAATTTTAGAAAATATCTGACGCTGGTTTCGGTGGGACCGAACAAGGCTGCCGCCCAGTTTTCTCTGGCTGACACGCTTGCCAGGCAGGAGAAGTATGACGATGCGTGTACGGAGTTTGAAAAGCTGGTTAAATGGCTTTCACCGAAAGACAACGCATATTCCGTGTCGAAGGAAGACGTTAAGAAAAACCGGGAGTTACTGGATAAGGCGGAGTATTATGCGGCCTTTTGCATGAGTATGCGGAAAGTGCCGAAGGATCAGCGTGAGAATCTGAGCAAAGATGCGCTGGCGCGACTGGATGTCTTTATTGCGAAGCACCCGAAATCGCCGAGAACTGCCATGGCGTATAATACCAAGGGCAAGGTGCTGTTGAGGATGGGGCGAACCGACGATGCCGCCAGGGTATACAGTGAACTTGCGTTGAAATATCCCGATAGTGATGCGGGGAAGGGCGCGTTATATCAGCTTATTCGTTCATCTATTGAGGTTGGACAAACCAACACTGCCAACAAAGCCTTTGCGAAAATGACAAAAAATGCCGGGGCTTATTCGCCTGTGCAATTTGTGCTGACTGGAAATATGATGTTGGAGAAGGGGCTTTTTGAGAGTGCTGCCAAGGCCTACAGTCAGGCACTGAAGAAGACAATTGATAGCGGATTGCTGGAGAGGGCTTTGTTCGGGCTGGGCAAAGCGCAGTTTGAGAGGGGCAAATATACGGAGTCTGCCGAGGCACTTGAGCGTCTGATGAAAGAGAATCCGACATCCGCGTTCTTTTACGATGCCAAGTTTATTCTGTCGCGTTCTCTTTTGGCGGCGGGAGAGACCGGTGCTGCCCGC
>CAYTQP010000043.1:0-18453 GCA_964440175.1 uncultured Verrucomicrobiota bacterium | reverse complement strand
GGACAGGGTTTTGTCGCGGGGGTTAATGCTGTCTTTAAGTTGCGCGGTCTTGCCCCCTTTGTGTTAAGCCGCTCCGAGGCGTATATCGGAGTGTTGATTGATGATCTGGTGACAAAAGGAACAGATGAACCGTACAGAATGTTCACATCACGTGCGGAGTTTCGCCTAACCCTGCGCCAGGGAAACGCGCCTCTGAGACTGCGCAAACAGTCAGAACAAATCGGCATTGTCTCCAAAGATGTTAATGTCGAAATTGCTAAACTACAGTCTGTGGTTAATGCCGAAATATCCCGCCTGGAAGACGTTTATCACGACGGCGCATCGCTGTCTCAAATTCTACGTCGTCCGGAGATAAGCTATAATAACTTGCCACAGAAGAATATAAAACTTTCAGAAGACGCTGTAAGGCTGGTAGAGACCACCGTTAAGTATGCTGGGTACATAAAACGCGAAAATGCCCGTATAGAACAGTTGTTATCCATGGACAGTCGGAAGATACCGCCCACACTCAATTATGACAATGTCCCGTCGCTACGCCTGGAATCTCGCGAAAAATTGAAACGGGTGATGCCGAAAAATCTGGGACAGGCAGCGCGAATCTCAGGAGTCAACCCTTCCGATATCGCAATTTTGGAAGTGTTTATGAAAAGAGAAAAATATTAACCCGTCCATAAAACCGACGCTCTATGCTCTTGAAAATATTTATTTTCCCTGGCTCAGGTTTCTTGTTTGCGTGCGTAAGTCGTTGGTAATCAACGACTGCATCTCCAAAGTCGTTCCCCTTTCACCTCCGTCTGAACAGGGAAAATGCGTTCCCTTGCTGGATTTCCGGTGCGGCATGACTCCATGAGCTGAAGCAATCTGTGGGCGTTAATAATTTTGGTTCTAAAAAACATACGTATAATGCAGATTAAAATTTCCTTTCAAGCTAAATCTCTTAGGTCTACATTTGGGCTTCCAAAAAATGGCATCATTGGTAATAGATGGCTTACAACTATTGATCCCGGATATTGCCGGAAAACTGCTTTGCAGGGTTAAAAATGGTTTTTTTAGAAAGACAGCATAAAGCAATACTCATTTTTATGCGCACTGAAAAATGTTACTTTCTGTTCTCCGTGGACATGGAGTCGGGTTTATATCTATGACCACCGCCTTTGGCGGTTCTTCAAAGAAGACGATGAAGTTGACACCCAGGGCGCAGGCAATTCTGATGAGTCTTTTGCGTTGACTTCGTTTTTGAATTTGGAGATGGCGAGTTGCAAAAGAGGGGTTCATTGAGGGTTCATTGAGTGCGCACGCGCACGCCATCTTTAGAATCGGGTCGTTCGTAGCACCGCAGTCGTTGCAATCCTCGTGTCTGCAGGCTATTTGACCAACGCGCAAGTAATTCCCGTAATTCGTGGTCAATATGGGATTTATTTCTTGGGGCAATAATACTGTCGGTCATTCTTTCAATGATATCATTATAGCACATGGCTTCCCTCAAAAGCATAAGCCTCAGGAACATACATCTGTCTCATTGAAAGCAGTAGTTATTTTTTTTGATTTCAAGGTTGTAAACGCAGCCTGACTGTAGTCTTCTCTTTTCATGTGAGTCTCCTTTTTGTTTTAATTTTATATTATGCAACTAATTCTAACAGAATCGATTGCATAAGGGTGCTCTCTTTTTTTATAAATAATTCAGGTTAAAATAATGAAAAAAGCGTTAATTGTCATAACTGTTCTGTCGATTTGCGCGGCGGTTTATATTGCATTTAAGATACCCCCCGGCAGTCTTAATAAAGACACTGCGAGCATTCTTTTTATTCGTTTCAGCGCAAATGTTGGCAGAGCAGAGACGCAAAATACCCTGGGCATGATGTATTATTACGGCAGGGGTGTCGAAAAGAGTTACGCGACGGCAGCGAAATGGTTCCGCAAGGCTGCGGAGCAGGGACACTCAGATGCGCAAAATACCCTGGGCATGATGTATTATTACGGTGAAGGTATCGAAAAGAGTTACACGACGGCGGCGAAATGGTTCCACAAGGCTGCGGAGCAGGGACATGCAGAGGCGCAAAATGCCCTGGGCATGATGTATTATTACGGTGAAGGTATCGAAAAGAGTTACGCGACGGCGGCGAAATGGTTCCGTAAGGCTGCGGAGCAGGAACATGCAGAGGCGCAATATAACTTGGGCATGATGTATTATTACGGTAAGGGTTTCGAAAAGAGTTACGCGACGGCAACGAAATGGTTCCGCAAGGCTGCGGAGCAGGGACACGCGGAGGCAAGAGAGTGGCTCGAAACAGAAAATCCCGCAGAAAACACGAGTCTCCCGGCATTCCAAACTTTGGACAAACGACGGTGAAAAAGTTCCAAGGTCAGGATAAACCGCAGGAACATTTATCCAAGCCCTGGATAAATCTCAAAGTAACTCCACAGTATCAGTCACATCAATTCGTAACGCCGACCTGAGTTAGACGCACGTTTTTTTAGTCGTTGTTTTCGGATGTTGACACTATTTCGAGCGTTGACATTATGCGGTCAAGGGCATGCTGGATAGCCGTAATCTCGTCGAAGAGAAAGTCGAGCTTTTCGCGTTTGAGTGTGAAGTTCGCGTCGAAATGCGTAGTTTCCCTTTTTTTATTAATCTCTTCCAATGCGATTTCCGTGTCATCTTCCGTATTGTTTTCGGGAACGGGCACAGTGATGGGCATTTCGCATTCTGTGCAGCTAACAACCATACCAATTCCAGCCTTCGCAATACCCATGCTTTTCCCGCAACGAGGGCATTCAAAAAAAATGTCATCATTGCCAAACTCTTCTTCTGAAACCTTTGTTTCCTCTGTCATAGCAACTCATCCTCATCTTTAAACAGTTTATTCCCTATTTCCAGCCGACCTTACAATAAACACCCGTGATAATTCAAGCAAAAAACGGAGTGATAATCGATCGCGGTGCAAACTCGTCTTCAACCAGTGTGCTGTCACGCTCATCGAAGAGCAGTTTTATATTAGGACCGGCATCCATTGTGAAGTATAACGTCGAACCAGCCTCTCTTATTGCCCATATTTTTTCAATAGCTTTAATGGTTTCCGGTTTCCAGTAGAGAACTGCTGGACGGGAGTCGAGCATTGTGGCGTGCATCGCGAGGGCGTTGGACTCTGCCACACTGCCAACACGGACGATATCTCTTTCTGTTATTCCGGCTTTAAGTTCTTCAAGATCGGCGCACGCACGTGCGGGCCAGCCCTGGTAGAGTTTTGAGGTGCGTACTGTCCGAGCCATCGCCGTGCGTGAACTGACACGCTTCTGTTCGCTGGATATTTCCACAAGCGCGACACGAAATTCGGGCCACTCGCACGGTAGCCGTTCTGCGTAGCAGTCCATACCGTTGGGATCCTCGCCCGCGTGCCATTCGACAAAGCCGTCAAAAACCGAGCGACTTGCGCTTCCGCTTCCGAGCCGGGCGAGAATGGAGAGAGAGAGAGAGTCAAGTTCCCATCCGAAAAGTTTGTCGAGTGCCAGCGCCAATGCCGCGAAACCGGAGGCAGAGGAGGCGAGACCAGCGGCAATCGGCACGTTTGTAACGGACTCAATATGGAAAGCGGTATGTGGATCGGGACGGAAGAGGTCCAAATATTCAGTAACCCGCTGACTTGTCTGGCATTCCTGAGGCATCTCTCTGTCGTTGAGAACAAGGCGATCCACTCCTTTCGCAATCCGCACGGTTGTCTTCGTTCCGAGCGGTCTAAGCGAGATTGATAGACTGGAGGTGACGGGAAGGTTTATAAGCTCGTCGCGTTTACCCCAGTATTTGCAGAGAGCGATATTGATGGGGGCAAAAGCGATGCCCTCAGTTCCCGGATCTGATTTTCGGGAAGCCGTGATGGTTTGAGCAATCTCTCTCTTATTCAAAGGTCAGACCCTTCTTTGTGAGTTCGACGTTAATCAGCTTGCCGCCAATATCCGAGTTGTTCGGTTTGCCGAGACCCACGACACAATCGCCCAGACCGGCACCGGATATCTTGGCTCCATTGATCTGCGCACAGCGGCGCAGAGCGAATACTATCTTGGCGAGATCGGCATTGCTGACACCCATTGCGTCCATCAGTCCCTGATTGAAATTCATGAGTGCTCCGAGTCTCCGCCAGTCTTCGTTCTCAATCGCCTGGAGGGCTTCGTTGACGATGCTGTGCACTAGTTCATATAGAACATTGAACTCTTCGGGGAAACGTTGGCGGTGGCTTTCTACAATTCCGATCACCTCCGGGGTTGGTCGTTTGTATCCGGTGTAAACCAATGTGATGGGGAATATTCTGTCTATTCGTAATATTTCGCGTGGCTCCATACGGTATCCAAGCACGCCACCGAAGGTGGCGGCGGCGGTGTCGGCTCCCGAAGCCTGCCCCTGTATGGCGCGGACGGCTGATATGGATGCATCGAGCACCAGCTCGGGTTCGCAGTTGAGTTTCGCCAGTTTTCTGGCGGCGGCGCAAGCGGCAACCGTTACTGCCGCCGATGATGCCAGCCCTACTGTTTCGGGAATGTCGGACTTTATATTCAGGCGTATACCGCCCGGTAGCGCATCTTTCACCTGCGCAACGGCCGCAATGACGAATTGAAAGGGTGGTTCAGGTTCGGGATTGTCCAGAGAGGTCTCAAAGACTCCGAGCTTTGACTGGATCGCAATCTTTCTGTCATTGATAGCGGAGCAGGTGATCGATATGCGACGGTTCACCGCGCAGACGATGCAACGACTTCCGTTCAGAACTGCGTGTTCACCCATCAGCATTATGCTGCCAGGCGTGCTGACCTTAAACGATGCGCGTTCCAAGCGGATCTCCCCTTACGGTCATCACAGTATATCCGTAATTTTCACAAAGGCTGACGGGAGCCTGCTCTGAACAGACCAGCACTATGCCACCCGCATCTCCACGGATTGAGCCGGCACCACAAATTTTTGCGGACACCTCTTCTTTCTCAAGGTCCGTTATAAATCTCTGTACCTTTTCCGGCACCACTTCGATTTCATTGAGAAGCCTTTGGTTTTCGCGGATCATCCCGCTGATCGCCTCGTGATTGTTGACGGTTACAGCATCCTGGAGGGCGACAGTAATCGACTCAAATTCACTCCATATTCCGCTTTCCGCATATCGCGTCCGCACCTTTTCGACGCATTCACCCGTCGAGCTTTCCGGCGTTCCGGTGTTGACCAGATGAATCGGCATGCGTGGCAGGGGTATCTGTTCGGCCTTTCCGTCGCGGAAGAGCGCGCATCCGCCGTGAAGCGAGATGTACGAATCCACGCCACTCGGATGACCGTGTTGCATTCGCTCAGCTTCGAGGCTGTACTCGTAGTACCATTCGGGTTTGAAGTCCACGCGGAAATAATGACCAACCGCCCGTAGCGAGCTCAGAAGTGTTGCCGCCGAGGAACCTAGTCCGCAACCGATCGGAATTGTAGACTGCATTTGCAGGTTTAGACCCTTGTTCAGTTTTAAGTGCAGTCCGTCCAGCATAATGATAAAGCCGAACTCCAGAAGGTCGATCGGTTTGTGTAGCACATCCCGGATTCCCAGTTCACCGTTGAGAAAGAGGTGATAATTCTTTTTCACGCGCCCTTTGAATGCCCGTAGTGCCCGCAGTGTGTAGGAGTTGCGTTCAGACAGGTCGGGGAGGTCTATGCAGATGCGGCTGTCGGTGGCGGCGGTGACAATGGACTGGGCGTTCAGGTCGATAGCCATCGCCAGCGCTGGTCGCCCATAAACCACCGAATGCTCTCCGCTCAATATCAATTTACCTGGTGCTATCGCTTTCATATCATATTCGCAATCACTGTCGGCTCACATTTACCCCGCTCCAAAATCGTGGGCGCAACTGGTCTTTTCCCGTCACTATCACTATTTCGCGGATAACATACAAGTAGTAATTTCAATATTTTTATACGTCGGAACTGCCGTGATGTATCGTCTAAAGCATGAAATTCTCCCGAAACGACTGTTCAACGTCTGGAGAACTACCATCCAAAACAGTCTCAATACGTCCGTCTCTTTCGCCCTTTTCGCGGTTAGTCAAAAAAATCGTTGTATGTTCTATATGGCAGACAGAAATGGAAACTATTTTGAAGCAAATTGTTTGCAAAAATGATGCGAAGACCATAAACTTACTCCCATCTTTTGTCCCAGTTGAGAAAGTTAGACCAGAGAAATCAAAATACCCCGGTAGCTCAGCAGGACAGAGCGACAGATTCCTAATCTGTGGGTCGGAGGTTCGAATCCTCTCCGGGGTACCATAAGTGTTTATCCTGCTGATGCGCAGGAAGAAGGGTGTGGAGAAGATGATATCAGTAAAAGAGATTGCCGGAATAACGGGTGCCGAAGTGATTGGAGATCCGGATATTATAATCTCGTCTGTCAAATCTATCGAGGAGGCCGGGGAAGGGGATATAACCTTTTTAGCCAACCGTAAATACATCTCCCGGGCGCAGGAGACCAAGGCATCGGCGGTGATATGTAGCCCGTTGCTTAAGCTTGAGGGGAAGACAACGCTGATTATGGAAAATCCTTATCTCGGATTCGCAAAGGTGATGCAGTACTTCCACCCGCGTAAGCGGGCGACGATTGGGGTTGATCCCACCGCCATGGTGTCCGACACGGCCAGGGTGGGAGTCAATGTAAACATTTATGCAGGCGTGTATATCGGTGAGAATGTGGTGATCGGGGATGAGGTGGATATCATGCCTGGTTGTTATATCGGCGATAACACGGTGATCGATGACAACACGCTACTTTATGCGAATGTTACGGTCTATCATGATTGCCGGATTGGCGCGTGCGTCATAATTCACAGTGGCACGGTTATCGGTAGCGACGGGTTTGGGTTTGCGACAGATGAGAAGGGTGGACACCATAAGATTCCGCAGACAGGGAATGTGATTGTGGAAGATGATGTCGAGATAGGCTCCAATTGTAGCATAGACCGGGCGGTTTTGGGTTCAACCATAATCGGCGCGGGCACCAAACTCGATAATTTGATCCAAATTGCGCATAATGTTAAGATAGGCAAACACACGTTCGTGGTGGCGCAGGTGGGCATTTCCGGTTCATCCACGGTTGGCGATCAAGTTATACTCGCTGGTCAGGCGGGTATTGTCGGGCATGTGGAAATTGGGGACCGTAGCATTATCGTCGCCCAGGCGGGGGTGAGCAACAACGTGCCGGCGGGCGAGATTTACGGGGGTTCACCGGCGAGACCAATGATGGAGATGAAACGTATATTCGCCGTACAGGCAAAACTGCCGCAGTTGCGTACATTGGTGAAAGATATGCAGAAGCGGATTGAGGCACTGGAGGCAAAGCTGCGCGAGTCAAAAGGAAAACAGGATCATTACTGATTCGCCAGCTTTGAATGTTACAATGAAATTGAGGGCAATATTTTTTTGGTTGTTTTCCGTGGGCCTCTGTCTGCTGACATGGCAGTACATTGCGTATGCTGAAGATGAAAAGACACCGCCTACTGGTTTAACGCTTGACAAATGTATAGAGATTGCGATTAAACGTTCAACGGAGATTCTCAATGCGCGACGGGATGAGGAGATTGCCGAGAGCCGGATACGCCAGGTGCGCTCGCAGGTCTTCCCGCAGTTGGATGCCGAAGCGGGTTACATGCGTCTGGACGAAGCGGGCGGCATTCCCGACACGCCCATAGTCTTTGGTCGAACAGATAACTACAGTGCTGGACTCAACGCCTCGCAGTTGCTATATTCCGGCGGGGCAGTACATGCGGCGATGAATGCCGCTGGAAACTACAGAGAGATGTCGCGGCTCGATGTCGCAACCCGGCAGAGACTGGTTGTTCGCGACGTAACCAGGGCGTTTTACGAGATACTTTTTGCGCACACCCGTATCGCGGTCTCGCGTCAATCGGTACTTCAGCTGGAGGAGTTCGAAAAAGAGGCTCATCTGAAATACACGAATGGCACTATCTCCGAATTCGACTGGCTGAGTGCCAAGGTGTCGCTGGCAAATGAACGCCCAAAAGTCGTACGCGACCGCAACTCTTTCGCAATAGCGAAGGCGGATTTTGCAAAAATGCTCCACTTTGAAGACGACAACTTCAATCTTATCGGCAAGATGGAATTCAAACCCGTTAGGAACGTCACAGAGGAGTTGCTGGTACTGGGTATGGAGCGGCGTCCAGAGTTACTGGCATCGGCAACACGCATAGAGTTGTCCGAAAATGATATGCAGATAACGCGTGCGAAACTGTTACCTGAACTGCGTGCGCGTGCTACTTACGAAGGGAAAAACCCCGATCAGCAGAATATGTCCGCCGCCGATAACTGGGGTTGGCACTGGAACGCCGGTTTCGACCTGACGTGGAATGTTTTGGATGGCGGTCTGCGTCGGGCACAGCTCATGGAGAAGACGCTAACACGCGACAAAGCCAAAGCCGATTATTCCGAGCTTGGACGGCAGGTACGGCTGGAGATCAAGCGGGCATCTTTGTTCCTTCGGCACGCACGCGAAATTGTCGAAAGTAGCGGGCAGACGGTTGATCTGGCGCAAAAGGCGTACGATATTGCCGAAGTTCGCTACACCAAAGGTTTGTCAACATATCTGGAGTTTACGGACAGCAATCTGGCATTGAGTCAGGCGAAAATGAACCAGGCTCTGGCCATCACGCGCTATCTACAGGCCTTGGCGGACCTGCGCTTCGCATGCGGTGTTGAGCGATTGCCGGGGGAGGAGCAAGAGTGATGAAGAATAGAAAACTGAAAACTTCCGTTGTTTTATGGATGGTGCTGGGGGTGTTAATCGCCTCATCTATCCTTTTTTCCGCGCTGATTAAGTCTCGCCAGGAAGAGGAGAATGAGAAGGTTGCGGATGAAAAACCCGCACTAGTGCGCGTTCAGAACGCACGCGTCCGCACAATCAGAGACATGGTCACTGTTCCCGGTCGGATCGAGCCGTATCTCGATGTGAACCTGGCCACCGAAACGGGCGGACGGGTGCTGAAGCTGAACACGCAGAAAGGTGCGAGGGTTGAAATAGATCAAGTGGTGTTAAAGCTGGACGACAGCCTCTGGCGGGCCATACGAAAGAAGGCTGCTGTTGAGATGAAAGATGCCGAACGCGATCTGGTCAGATTCACAGAGCTTCAAAAAACCGGTGCTGTTTCAGCAAGCGAGTTTGATGCCGTTCAGTTGCGTCTGGATATGGCGAAAGCCAATCTCACCGAGGCAGACGTTCAGCTTGATCGTTGTGTTGTGCGCTCCCCGCTGTCGGGCATTGTCAATAGCCAGATGATAGAGATTGGCGAGTACGCAAACGAGGGACAGGTGGTTTTGGAGATTCTGGATATCGACCAGGTGAAAGTGGCAATGGAGGTTCCCGAGCGTGATATCGCCGCGCTCTCTTCGGTGGAGGAGATGAGTTTTACGGTTGCGGCTCTGTCTGACAGGACGTTTACCGGCAAGGTTCACTTTGTCTCCGCCAAGGCCAGCCGTTCGAGCAACTCTTTCATGGTTGAGCTTTGTCTGGACAATCCGGAGATGACGCTTCGTCCGGGGATGATCGCGAGCGTATCGTTGCCGCGTGCTGTGATGGAGAATGTTGTTGTCCTGCCACTATCCGCAATTATCGCAAAAGACGGAGAGTATGTCATTTTTGTTGCGGAGTCTGACCGTGCGGCGCGGCGGATTGTTAAGATTGCTTCAATACTTGAGCGTGAGGCGGTGATAGCGACGGGACTGAAGTCCGGGGAGCTGGTTGTGATGGAGGGACAGCGGAGTTTAACAGACGGTTGTTTACTAAAAATTGTTCCGGCGGATAATTAGGTTAGGCAGGATATTCGTTTATGATTTTAACAAATTACGCCATCAAATTTCGGACTGCCGTGTTCGCGTTCATATTCGTGATCATTCTCGCGGGCGCGCAGAGTTATGTCACCTTGCCACGTGAAGGCACACCGGATATAACAATTCCGTTTGTCTACATCACCTCCATCTATGAAGGCACCGCCCCGGAAGAGATAGAGAAACTGATAACCATCCCGCTCGAAAAGAAACTGAACGACCTCGACGGTATAAAAGAGTTAAAATCGACATCCAGAGAGAGCGTTAGCCTCGTGTCGGTGGAGTTTCTCGCCGGCACAGATATCAATATGGCTATGCAACGCGTGAAGAATAAGGTAGACCTCGCACGTTCCGATCTACCTGATGATTTGGATGAGCCAACCGTTGAATCCATCAATTTCAGTTCCGATATACCGATCTACACGCTGGCTCTATCCGGCGGACAGGATATGCTACGCCTGAAAAATCTGGCGGAAGAGCTGCAAGACAGCATTGAGGCGATAGCTGGCGTGAAAGAGGCGTTCGTGGCGGGAACCCGGGAACGTGAGATACGAGTGGAATTGGATATGGATCGCCTTATCGCCTATAAGATTCCAATTGGGCTGCTTCTTCAGCGTATCGAACAGGAAAATTCAACAATCTCCGCTGGAAACATTGAGTTCGGAGGAGGCAAGTTTCAGTTACGTGTTCCCGGTGAGTTTGAATACGTTTCTGAAATAAAAGATATTCTACTGGTGGAGCGCGACGGGAAACCGGTCTACCTCACAGATGTAGCTACGATAGACGATACCTATAAAGACACCGAATCCATATCGCGCGTCAATGGCGAACCTTGCGTCTCGCTGGTTGTGAAAAAACGCACCGGCGAGAACACTGTTCAGATAATAGAGAACATTGAAAAGGTTATCGCCGAATTCCGGTTGCCACCAGCGATCGATATAACGGTGGTCAACAATCAAGCCGAATATATCGACGGGATGATAAGCGAGCTTGAGAACAATATTTTCTCCGGGTTTTTGTTGGTCATTCTCGTCCTTTTCTTCTTTATGGGCAGAAGTAACAGCTTTTTCGTGGCGGCCGCCATACCCATCTCGATGCTCATCACCTTCATGATCTTGCCCCTCATCGGGTTCACACTGAACATGATGGTGCTATTCAGTCTATTGCTGGCAGTCGGAATGCTGGTGGACAATGCCATTGTCATAGTAGAGAACATATACCGTCTCCGTAATCAGGGGATGACAAAGATAGATGCCTCCCTCCATGGTAGTGCCGAAGTTGCCTGGCCCATCATAACCTCCACACTCACCACCCTGTGCGCATTCTCTCCGTTGCTGTTCTGGCCGGATATTATGGGACAGTTTATGAGGATAATGCCACAGGCACTGATTGTTGTTCTCACCGCTTCGCTGTTCGTCGCTATCGTGATCAATCCAGCCATCTGCTCTGCATTGATCAGCCGTCAGAAAAAAAAGGGAAACCGCGCAGAGCAGAAAGCGAAAAGCGGTTTTATCCGGCGATACGAGGAATTGTTGCGCGGGGCGTTGCGCTACCGTGCGCAGGTGTTGCTCATTGGTGTAGCCTTTATGGTTTTCACTATTTTTGTGTATACATACAGAGATAAAGGGCAGGAGCTGTTCCCCGAAGTTCAGCCGCGAAATGCCATCATAAACGTCAAGTTTCCGCAGGGAACCAGCATAGAGCGCACTGACAAACTGCTAATCGACTGCGAGAAGAAGCTCTTCAAATACGATGATGTTAAGTTTTTTCTCACAACCGTTGGTGCCAGCGGGGTGGCGGGAATGGGCAACCAGGTCATCGGGACACAGGTTGGCAACATCCACGTTGAGTTTGTTGAATTCAATGAGCGAACAGAGAGCACCATTGATCTTGTGGATCGTATTCGCACAGAGATAGGCGGTATACCCGGAGCTGAGATCAAGGTGGAGAAACAGCGGGAAGGCCCGCCCCTGCCAGCACCAATAACAATCGAGTTTTCCGGCGAGGACTTTGACACACTTGCCACCTGGTCCCGCAAAATCGAGGATGCGATAATAACTGTTCCCGGATTGGTAGATGTGCAAAACGACCTTGAAGACGCACTCCCCGAAATTCAGTTCCGCATCGACCGTAAACGCGCCGCCTTGCTAGGGCTGGACACCGATACCGTTGGACTCTTCCTGCGTGCAGCTGTTTACGGCTTGGAGAGCAGCGAATTCCGGGCTGGTGAAGATGAGTACGATATAACTCTGCGCCTCCCCGAAAGCCAGCGCGGCGGTGTCGGCATCCTCGGCAGAATCTCCATCCCCACACCCGATGGTCGTGCGGTTCCGCTGTCGTCACTGGGCAGTGTTGTTTACACTGGTGGACGCGGAGCCATAAAAAGGAAAGACCAGAAAAGAGTTGTCACAATAACCGGCAATAACGAACAGCGCGATGTAGATAAAATCATCATCGACATCAAGACCCGTATCAAATCGCTCGACCTGCCACCCGGCTACCAAGTACATTATGCAGGGGACACAGAAGAGATGCAGGAGTCAATAGATTTTCTCTCAAAAGCGTTTGTTATCGCGCTCGGACTCATTTTGGTGATCCTCATCATTCAGTTCAACTCTGTCATTCTCCCGCTTATAATAGTCTTCTCGGTTGTGCTGTCAATGGTTGGAGTTATGTGGGGGCTCATGATCTGCAATATGAAGTTCAGTGTTGTAATGACGGGATTGGGAATTATCAGCCTTGCCGGAATAGTTGTAAATAACGCCATTGTGCTGGTTGCAACCGTCATTCAACGAAAAGGTGAAGGAATGAACACTACGGAGGCACTGATTGATGCCGGTTCCACACGGTTGCGTCCAGTGCTGTTGACAGCAGTTACGACCATACTCGGCCTCATACCGATGGCCATTGGATACAGCCTGGAGACTCACCAGTGGCCACCCAAGTTCATAGCAGGCGCGGAGTCCAGTGCCTGGTGGGCACCGATGGCAGTCGCCATCATATTCGGACTGGCACTCGCCACCCTGCTCACACTCATTCTAGTTCCCGTTATGTACAGCCTGGTGGATTCATTTGCCGAGATATTCCGCAAGCGTTTTCCGGTTGCGGAGGATTGAACCTGAAAAAGCGATCTTAATGACCCGTGTTTCCCGACTCGCTTCGCATATGGTGAAATGTTTCGGGGACTGTTTGCCACTGGACATTTTCCGTACGCTTTAGTAACATCCCGCAATCGTGAGAGCAGAAAATATTTTTGAATCAATTCCTGATATATTTGACGAGGAGATCGTTGATATACTCGCCAGAAGCGAAAATGTCAGAATTGAGAGGATTGTGTCACGGGGTCACACATCTCCCGCTTCGGGATGGTATGATCAGGATGAGAATGAGTGGGTAATTGTATTAAAGGGAGATGCCGTAATCTCTTTTGAATGCGGAGGGGAGATGCGTCTCAAAATCGGTAGCTGTGTTAATATTCCGGCTCATACCAGACATCGGGTTAGTTGGACAAATCCGGAGACGGAAACCGTCTGGTTGGCGGTGCATTACTAGCCTGAATATTTCGGATTCAGTTTTGTCGGCACGGGGGCATCAGTTTCTTGTCGCCATCTCTTCAGCAACTGGTGAAGTTCTTTAACCTTTTCCGGCATCTCTCCCGCCAGATTCTTTCGTTCTCCGGCATCTGACTTCAGGTTGTAGAGTTCCAGCCGTCCATCCTCGAAATATTCGTGCAGTTTCCAGTCGCCGTAACGCACCGCTGATCCCGGTCGTGTGCGGAAAGCCCGGTCGTGGGTCTCCTCGTTTCCGCCTTGCAGATAGATGGGGAAGTGCCAAAAGATAGGGCGTTCCGGCAGTGCGCCGCTGTCGGTCAGCAGTGGCATCAGACTCAGACCGTCAAGCTGTTTGCCCTTTGGTTTCGGCGTTCTGGTCGCATCCAGAAATGTGGGGTAAAAATCGATTCCTATAACCGGGGTGTCACATCGGCTACCGGGTTTTATCTTTCCCGGCCAGCGCACAAGTAGCGGCTCGCGAATACCTCCGTCAAAATATGAACCCTTGCCCGCTCGCAATGGGTGTTGCCTGGTCCTTTTAAAGACTCCACCGTTGTCGGAGGTGAAGAGAACCAGCGTATTATCTGTCAGCCCAAGATTGTCGAGGCGATTCAGTATCCGCCCGATATTTGTATCGAGGGTCTCTATCAGTGCTGCGTAGTTTGCATTGTTATGACCATTGGAACCTCTCTTCTTTTCATACTTTTCGCGGATACTTGATTTTGATTTTATCGGGGCGTGAACAGCATAGGGGGAGAAGTAGAGGAAGAACGGGTGCTCTCTGTTGGTGTCTATAAATTTGAGACATTCGTCAGTGATGCGGTCGGTCAGGAAGTCCTTGTTCCTCTTACCGGTGAGATTGGGGAATCCCCCTGGATTAAAGTAGCCGCCGCCGTTGGGTCCGCCCCATTGACAACCAGCGATGTTTACGTCGAATCCCTGCGTACACGGGTCGTCCCCAAGATGCCATTTGCCTGCATGACAGGTCACATATCCCACCGCATTGAGGGCTTCGGGGATGGTTATCACTTCATCGGGAAGCACCGTGTTGTTTTTGATGGGAATGAGTTTGCGGTTTTTCGCTTTGCCCCGGACAGAGCTGCCAACGGTGTATATACCATGACGCGGTGTGTACTGACCGGACATACAGCATGCCCGGCTAGGCGCACAGTTTGCGGCCGGAGCGTAGGCGTTGGTGAAGAGCATTCCCTCACGTGCCAGACGGTCGATGTTCGGAGTTTCGTAGTACCTGCTCCCCATGCAAGAGATATCGGTCCAACCCATATCATCGATGTTGATATAGACAATATTCACCCACTGTTCAGGGAATGCAGAAACTCGCGCACTCAGAAATGCGAATAAAAAGAACCTCAAAAGTCTGCGCCTTTTCATAAATTTGTTCCCCGTTCTTCTGCCGGTCTTCCCTTACAGCGCAAAAGTAAAATCGGGACTTATGAATAGAACATCTTAGAACTTCCTATATTTCTTGGAGACGAGCCGGGTAGATTCCGGGTCTCCGATGCACTCTAGTTTTTTGGAGTCCCATCTAATTTTGCGTCCGGCTCGAATGGCGATATTTCCCAGCAGTATAGTCTCGGTCAAGGGTCCGGCATACTCAAAGTTTGATCCCGGCATAGGGCCTTCGCCCTTGCATGCCCGTATCCATTCTGCAAAATGACCACCCTTGACGCGCGGAATAGTTTCCTCCGGTCTGTTCGGCGCAAATTCCCTCATATCACTTTCAGGGATCAGGCGCGGGCTGTTGCAGTAGGCACTGAAACTCGCTAGCGTTTTTTTCGTTCCGTGATAATACACCCCTTGCGCAGGCACACTTCTGCCCTCTTCGAGACTCGCCGGGCGGGGTGGTTTTTTCTTGCCGTCATACCACGTCATTGTTATCGGCGGCATTTTCCCGCGTGCCGGGAATTTGTATGTTACAATCGACCATTTTGGAGGGGATTCATTGCTGACGGGTGAGGTTTCCGCCGTTATACTGGTCGGATTTTCAAGTTTCAGTGCCCAGAACGGGGCATCCATAATGTGACAACCCATATCGCCGAACGCGCCGGTTCCAAAGTCCCACCAGCCACGCCATTTAAACGGGAGGTAGTTCGAGTTGTATGGACGCTTTGGCGCAACACCCAGCCAGAGGTTCCAATCTATGGTTCCGGGGACAGGCATGGCTGGCGGTTGCGCTGTCATGCCCTGCGGCCAGATTGGTCTGTTGGTCCAGATATCCACCTGATGAATATCGCCAATGACTCCGGCATCAATCCATTCTTTAACTAAGCGTATTCCCTCTTTGGCGTGCCCCTGATTGCCCATTTGACTGATAACATTATGCTTTTTTACCGCCAGTCGAAGCAGTCGTGCCTCTTCCACTGTGTGTGCCATGGGTTTCTCCACAAAGACATGCTTGCCCTGCTTTACAGCCATCATCGCGGCAGGAAAGTGGGTATGGTCCGGGGTGGACACCGTCACCGCGTCGATCTCTCCGTCCATCTCTTTCAGCATCTTGCGATAATCTGTGTAGTGTGGAACATTTGTGTGAGCAGCAAATGATGTGGCGGCTTGTTTGGCATCGACATCGCATAGTGCCACAATGTTTTCACCGCGCATGGCCTGCACTGCCGCTTCGCCGCGTCCACCCGCGCCTATGCAGGCGATATTGAGTTTGCGTCCCGTAATAATTTTCCCCTGTCGCAACCCGGTTGCCACTCCGAATACGCCACTGGGCATGCCTGAAAGTAAGGCGGTTGCACCGCTCAACTTGACAAAATCTCTTCTTCTCATAATTCTGTTCCCCGTTATATGCGATAATCCCAAAAACAAACCATAGTAAGAGCATATTTCGCGGGCAAGGTAAAAGAAAATAACATGTTAATTACTGAATCAGAGCCACGTAATATTCTCTTTAAGAGCTTCCCCACGTTCCGCTGTCGCGAACTCCGGCGTTGTCTCCTGGAAAATCAGCATTTCGTAAATTATGTTTTCTCATTCAATTCGCAGTTGAGCGTTCCCGTAATTCATGTGTAAAGCAGAACAAACGCCCCGGCATCAAGCAGGAGATGATAGAGACTGACGTGCGTCAGCGGAAAGGTAAAATCTCTCCACCTTTCTCCGGCGACGATATTTGGAAATGTCAGGACTGCTGTGTTCATGGCTCTCTCTTCCAACAGGTTCCAAGGGCTGGAACTTTTTTTAGAATAATTGTCCAACCCTTGGAATGTTGTGTTTGCGCGGGGTTTCGGCATCTCCGGCGATTCAGTCAGGTGGCGGCGATTATGAACAGCGGTCATGCTGATTCCGAGGCGATACCGAGCTATCGTCTGTGGTGAAAAATATTGATAGCTACGCCGCTACACCCTCGTTCTCCATGATATTATCATCGACAACCAGCATGGAGGTGTAATCGGTGACGAGGGAATACTCTTCGCCTAGATTGGCTCTGTAGCTCCGCTTCTTCTGAAATACGGGCTTTTATGGTTAAGTTCACCGCGCCCTAATCGTTGTATCGGCTAAAAACGACGGGCGGTTGTTGGAGGCTCTCCCTGCGTATCTCTTCTGTCGGAGTTTATCTCTTTGATGGCGGAGCCATCATTGAAAGATGCGGGCAGACCGTTCAGCACTTCATCGAAAAAAGATTTCGCTTCAGGGGTTTTTTTCAAATCTTTGTGCAAGTAGTAGTGATGTCTGAGTGATGCCCCTGTTAAATCAACGTATTTAGCATTCTGAGCCAGCTTGAATGTGTTGCCGTCCCGGGTTTGAAGCCACTTGCCCAACATGCGTCTTTTCATTTTTATTCCCGCTCGTCCGAGCATGTGGTCGTTGTTGTTGACGGTTATATATATCTTGTCGGACAGCCCAATTTTGTTTACCCACTCGGCGTGATTTGCGCTGGATGAGGCGGATGAGCAAATTACGACCATATCAAATATCCCATTTAACTTACAGTCGTGTTTCAGGATGGATTCCTCCAGCACGATGCTTCCCATGCTTTGAGTTATGAGGGTGAATTTTATTTTATCCGGTGATAGCTGGTTGTCTTCTCTGTACTTTTTAAGCCGGGTCAGCATCAAGCTGAAATCCTTCGCCGATTTTCGGGCGTTCTCTTCGGGAAACCCCAGAGGTCCGTTCCAAGACGGCCAGTTGAACATAATCACTTTTGCGGAATAATTTGATTCGAGATCGCTGATCAGTGATTTTCTATACGCCTTTTCCGGGTGTTGTCCCCGTCCGTGAACAAACAAAATAAAATTGTCATAACGCTCATCTTCTCTAATCTCCTTGATTGCCGCTTCAAGCAGTTCTTCGAATTTATCCGAGGGAAGTATCCGCCCTTCCTCATTCGCGACAAATGTGTATGATGCCTTTGTTGTCTTCTCCGCATATGTGTAGCCGGAACCAAGCAGGAATAACCCCGTTAAAATATAGAGATGGATTTTCACTTTAGTTGACTCTGTTCATGCCGGGTTTCACTGGAGGTGTTATTTAACCTGAATTCGCCTCTTGAATGTGGCGCATATGCACAATCATTTCGCGCGAGCTGCCACACGCTATCGGCGACGGCTGTCCTCTCCCCAAGTTCGCCATGGTTATCGTTGTGACAATTGCGACCGCTCAATAGAATATCTTTAACATTCACTCCTTTCTTATGACCCTTTTTCATTCTTTCTCTCTCTTCAGTTTGCTGCATTAACCCAACCTCCTGACCACCCTGACGTTTCGATTTCACATACGCTACTGCAATTTACGTGCCAGGTAATTCCATGAAATTCGCAACTAACTATATAACAATGAATAACGAAATTTCACAAAAATTTACCATCGTTCATAATAGACAAATAATATATATCAGGCATACATTTTATGTATGTCACAAAGAATTTTACGTAATTTTCACAGGGTCTGTCCCTTCAAATTCCTTCAAATTTAAATTCACACTGTTAATTCCCTCTTCAGGACTGTGTTATGGGTGGCAGAACGTGTCCGTGGCAATTCCGGGTTTTCTCGTTCAGGAGTTTCTGAACCTCGCTCCGCTTGCGAGAGACGGTTTCACTG
>CAYTQP010000042.1:0-19425 GCA_964440175.1 uncultured Verrucomicrobiota bacterium | reverse complement strand
CGCTGATGATTTTAATGATAGCGATTATGGTTGTCTTGGTTTTGATGTGTTTGTATAAGGGGCGGTCGAATTGTAAACGCGAGATAGAGGGCTTGAAATAATATGTTTAAAGTGAAATTTTTTGGAGTGCGGGGGGTTTATCCATGTGGCGGACAGCAGATGAATTCTGTTGTTGTCACAACCGATGATGGCCCGTTTCTGATAGATATTGGTTCTCCGCTCATCTTTGATGACGAAAGACTTATGAGGAATCTTGACCATATCCTGATCACCCATCATCACCCTGATCATATCGCATTCCTTGCCAGTCTCATTATCTACCGATTATCCGTTCTTAAATCCAGTGGAAGAACGGGGAACTCTTGTCGTTTTGTCTCCCCGCATTCGGTTCGGGAGTATATGGAGCGTTCGGGAATAAGCGGAATTGAGACGTTTACGGAGACGGCAAAGATTCCCTCCGAATGGAGAGGACTCAAGCTCTCAGGGATGGTGACTCGGCATCCAGTTTGCAACTATGCCTACAAGCTGCAATCCGGACGGACGACAATGGTTTACACCGGTGACACCACCTATTCACCTGAGCTTGCCAATTTCTGTCGGGGTGCAGATTTTTTGATTATTGAGTCCTCTTTTCCCGACATTCAGATAGAGGATGCTATTCGCTGGGGGCACATGTGTCCACAACTGACTGCGCGATTGTTGAATGAAGCTATGCCCGCCACGACGGTGCTCACTCATTTTATAGTTCTCCCGCCCGAAGAGTATCGGGCAGAGGTGTTGAGCCTTGTTAAAGGTCAACACAATATTATTTATGCCTATGACGGGCTGGAACTGGAGCTTGAGAGATGAGAAAGTATATCGTTGTCGCTGTATTGTTAGCATTTATCCTTGGCGGTTGTATGCGCATTGATGAGGACGAAACAGAACTGTTCCGCGAGGCCACTATGCGTCTGGGTGAACTTGAAGATACGCTGGCGGACGAACGTGAAGCGTATTCAAACAACTACTCTCTGTTGACACAGAAACTCGACCTGAAGAAAGCGCAATATTCGGCGGAGATAACGAAACTTAATACAGAGATAGCGATCATACGTAAAGAGATGGAGGAACTCAATAACGACTCCAGAGAGATGAAGTCCTATATTGTTGTTCTTCAGCACCGCCTCGATACGATACAGAAGTGAAGAGAGGTGGAGCCAGCTCTCGGATTCGAACCGAGGACCGACTGATTACAAATCAGTAGCTCTGCCACTGAGCTAAGCTGGCTTCTTCATAAAAGAATGTAGTGCACAGTAATGATTTATAGAATAAATGCAATCCCGAACTATTCACAAATTTCGCAGTGATTTCTTGTGAACAGTTCAGAGATTATCATTTCTGCGAGTAGACGTGATCAGCGCCATTGATATTGTCCCCGGGGATTGTAGAGAAAGTAGAAGTCGAAAGGCGCGGGGGTGGGGAGCAAGATCTTGTCTGACGGGGGCTGTCTCTTTTCATCGTTGGACGCTTTCCATAAGAACGAAAACTCCTGTGGCGGACCGCCCGCAGGATGTTTGATGATGCCCTCTTCCCTGATTTCTGAAACAACGGTATCCACCCACTTTAGTTTCACGGCATCATCGGCAAACTCATTCCAGTTGCCTTCTGAGTTGTGCGCATACATCTCCTTGTAGAGTTTATCGACGGAGATGCCCATCTTTTTAGCCACAGGTTTGGCCAGGCGATCCGCCCATTTCTCCAGCTCTTCCAGCTGTTCGCGCTGTACGGTCAGGTTCCCACCACCGCCGCCGCTCATCTGGTGGTGGAGGATGATGGCACTTGGATATGCGTAGGAGTGCTCGGCAAGAGTGGTGATGGCTGCTGCCATGCTGGCCGCAAACGATTTTACCACCACGTGAATGGGTGCTTCGCTCGCCTCCATGGCCTTGAGAATACGGTATCCCTGCATGACCGAACCGCCCGGAGAGTTGTCGATGACTATGAAAATAGGCTGTGTCTTCGATTTGTTGTTGAAATAGTGAATACGGTCGGTGATGTATTTGGCTGTTCCGTCAATAATGGCACCGTTCAATTCGATTCGCCGGTCACTGATTCTCAGTACACCGTTCTCATCCAGAGGGTTTTCGGGGTATTTAATGTCGTTGTTTACGGTGTTTTTCCATATCTCTTTTTGATTGCGCAGTGATGTTTTCGCGGTCAGCTCGGCCATCTCTCTGGTTGTTTTGCTGTTCATGGTCTTGAACTCCAGTTCTTGACTCTCCAGTTCCGCTTTTTTCTTCTCGTTCTCGGCGGCAAGCATCTCTTTTTCATACACCAGCTTTTGGAGAGCCTTTTTCTGGAGAACATTCTCCCTCGCCATATCCATTTCCAGTCTTTCGTTTTCGGCTTTGATCGCGGCAACCTCTTTTTCGAGTTTGGCTGTCATCTGGGCAATTTCGCGTTTCTGCTCTTCAGATTGAAGGAGATTCTCCAGTGACAAACGCTCTTTCTCAGCATTCATTTTCTGCAGTGAGAGCTTGAGAACGGCAATCTCTTTTTCAAGCTCCACTGACAAACGCTCCGACTCCGCTTTTGTTGCGGAGAGACTCTTTTTTTGCTGTTCATCTCGAAGGTTATTCTCGATTTGAAGACGTTCTTTTTCCAGAATTGATTCTGCCAGTTCTCCGTGCAATGCTTCCATGCGTAGTTGGCTCTCGGCTGAGAGCAGTTTTTTTTGGGTCTCCATTTCGCGGACTTTAACCTCCTCGGCAGACTCCTGCTTTTCCTTTGCTTGTTTTGCGTCCGCAGTGGGTTGGGTTTCTGGTTGTTTGGAGTCATTTTTAGGTTTGCTCATAGGAAGCGGAGTGGCGGCGAACATCGTTCCTGTTGCAATTGCCAATATGGAAAGCGTGATAACCAGCGATCTCAGTTTAAACATAATTTTCCTGCCCTTCTTGTTATACTATTAAATATGCGCAACCGCCAAATTTGTCGGTTCGCAACAGATAGTCTATTTTGCGCCGTGAATCAAGCGCGTTTTTATTTGAATTTGTCGTTTTGTTATTATACATTTACGGGTTTTGGTGCTTGTTTCGCCCGGATTTGACGCTGGTCGGAGCACGGATATTAACTGATTTAGAAAAGGAATATGTGTTATGAGAAACGGAATGATGTTTGTTCCGCTACTGATAGGTGTGGCTGTTTTGACGGGATGTGTGGATAAACCTGCGGAACAGACAGAGTCAAACGTGGCGCAGGAACAGGAAAAGAAAGGTGATGAGATGCAGAAGGTTGAGAATTCAAGAGTGTTGATTAAAACGTCTATGGGCGATATTACGTTGGAATTGAATGCGGAAAAAGCACCTGTTACGGTTGAGAATTTCTTGAAATATGTGGACGACGGGTTTTACAATGGAACAATTTTCCATCGGGTCATCAAGGACTTTATGGTGCAAGGTGGAGGATTCACGGAGGATTTTCGACAGAAATCTACTCGCGGGATGATTGAAAACGAGGCTCGAAATGGACTCAAAAATGAGTTAGGGACTGTTGCTATGGCGCGGACATCCGACCCCAACAGTGCTACCGCTCAGTTCTTTATTAACACCAGGGATAATGAGTTTTTGAATTTCAAGTTACTCCCATCGAAGACAGACGGATATTGTGTGTTTGGCAAAGTGGTTGAGGGTATGGATGTCATTAAGGCGATAGAGCTGGTCTCCACCACGGTGAAGAACGGTATGCAGGATGTGCCCGCAGAGACCATCACGATCATTGAGGCGAAGCGGCTGTGAAGAGCAAAAATATCGGTGTCAGCGCGTGTAGAGGCGGAGTATATGTTTGATTGCCTGGCGTGCGCCGCCACACGGCATGGTGTCGGGCGGTTCAGGCTGATCCCAGAGTGAGTCTATGGCAGTACGGATATTTCCTGAGTAGAGTTCTTCCATGGTGAGTCGGGTGTTTTTGAGGTATCTCTTGATATTTTGAACGAGAACGGCGTATTCGAGGAAGTCTGTTCGCTCCACGTGCGCAAGCGGGGTGGAGTTGGCAATGCAGTCGGAAACGATCCCATATCCCGGCTTGGAGAGTACGCCGTCAACCGATGCCACCAGATCGTCGAAGGCGATTATGTCGTGGGTGATGTGATGGATATTCGACTGTTTGCGATGAAATGGGAAGAGGGTGATGAACTCGTAATCGCGAAGTGCAGCGATTTTAGCAGGAGCATCTTTCTCCCATTCAAGTTTTGAGAAGGCGATTAAAATCCACTTTTTGGCGGAGTCCGCACCGGTTCGTTTCGCAATGGCGGCACGCTGGTTCGTTCCTGGGACGGAGAGTAATCCGACATCGCATTGGCGTGGGAATGCCTTCATAGGTCCGCTGAATGGTAACCGCAGGAGAATGTCGGTCTTTGCGTAATCTGTGGCAAAGGTGTCAACGATTCTCTGCCAGCGGTGGTCGCGTGTGATAAACTCGGAATATATCCAGTCCCACGAAAAGTTGGCGATGGCGGTGGCATGGATGCCGGTTCGCTTCGCTGCGGCGATAGGGATAGCGGGAATATCGGCGATAATAAGCCCGGCATTCTTTTCTTTCAGCCAGACTGCCTCGCCCTCTGTTAGTTCTTCTCTGCGCTGAAGGAATGATTCAAGTTGCTCAAGTGTTGCGGGAATATCTGCGCGGATACAGTCTTTTTGTAGTAGTCCCAGGTCGAAACTGGCGGGAGAGAGCGAATAGTTGTTTGGTTTCAGACGTGAGCGGAAAAAATTGTCGTCCACCACTGTCCGCAGAATGACTGGAATTTCAGGATCTATCTCGTGAAGCTTACGCACAATATCACAGGTTCTCACGCTGTGCCCGTAACCGTGCGCGGTGACATAATAGATAATGGGGCGCATCTCTGTATTTTTAATGTTAATGTTGTTTTTCACGCAAAAAGTCCAGTGTATCTGTTTCCCCGCTCAAGCTCAAGGCGGGTAAAAATAATATTATCAGCATTTAATCTGCGGATTTCCAGCACATTATGGTACAAGCATCAATAAATTTTAACGTAAATCAGTGAGAAAAGTTATGAATCCATCGGAAATAGTTGAGCAGTTTGATGTGGAGGGTCGGCTTGTGTCTATCAAACCGACCGGTAGTGGGAATGTGAACGATACGTACATGGCGGTCTTCCGGACGACATTTTCAGAACAGCGGTTTATTGTCCAGCGCATAAACAAGAATGTTTTCGCGCATCCCGATTGGATTATGGAAAACTTGAGCATTCTGAGCAATCACGTTCACAAGCGTCTTATGGCAGAGGCTGATGATGCGGATAGGATATGGCAACTCCCCGGTGTGATTTCTGCCAAGAACGGGCAGGATTTCATTCTCGACAAGAACGGTGATTACTGGAGGGCTCTCACACTGATCGCTTCCGCCACAGCGTATGAGCGTCCGCAGGGCGCGGAACATGCGTTTGAGGTCGGAACGGTGCTGGGGCAGTTCCACCGTCTGACATCCAACATGAACCCGCGAAGTCTGCGGGACACACTGCCCGGTTTTCACGACACTCCGCGCTATCTTAAAAAATACGATGAGACATTGAAGAGCGAGCTGGCGCAAACACTGCTGCGATCTTCCATGGAGGCAAAACGTCTGAAGAGCTTTATCGATGAGCGTCGAGGCTTTGCGAGTGTTTTGCAGGATGCACTGAAGAGAGGTGACCTCAAGCTGTGTCTGATTCATGGTGACCCGAAGGTCAGCAACATTATGATTGACGAGGACAGTGGCAAGGGAACCGCGATTATTGATCTGGATACAGTGAAGCCGGGTTTGATCCACTACGATTTTGGTGACGCATTGCGCTCTATCTGCAATCTGGAGGGTGAGGAGACCGACAATCTCAAGTCTGTGGTGTTTGATCTGGAGCTGTGCGAGGCGTTTGTGAACGGATATATGAAATATGCGAAAGATTTTCTTTCAGATGTATCCAGACGTTATCTGTATGACTCTATCCGTTTGATAACATTTGAGCTTGGTCTGCGTTTCTTTCATGATTACCTGGCGGGAGACCGTTATTTCAAGGTTCATGAGAAAGAACAGAATCTTCATCGTGCGCATGTGCAGTTCAAACTGTGTGAGAGTATTGAGACCCGTAAGAAGATAATTAAGGATGTGCTTGAGCAACACGATTGATTTTCATTCTGGTGCGATCTTTCCTGCCTATGCCGGGAATGCCCTCAAGCCGGCAGAGGTTTTTGATGTCTGGCTAAACCTTTATGCACCGGCATGCATGGGTGGGTGTAAAACGTTTCCAGTTGGGATATTTGGTGGCGCATTTCTGTTCGGCGATTGGACAGCGGGGATGGAAGTGACATCCTTTGGGCGGGTTTATTGGTGATGGGACATCGCCGTCGAGTACAATTTTTTTAATCGCTTCATTTGGAACAACCTGTGGCACGGCGGAGAGAAGAGCTTTGGTGTATGGGTGTTTCGGCGAGTTGAATATCTCGTCGGAGAGCCCTTCCTCTACTATTCTGCCAAGATACATCACTGCCACACGGTCGGCCAGATATTCGACGACGCTGAGATCGTGGGTGATGAAGATATACGAGAGTTCAAATTCGCGTTGCAGGTCTTTCATAAGGTTGAGTATCTGCGCCTGCACAGAGACATCTAACGCACTGGTTGCCTCGTCGCAGATGAGTACTTCAGGATTAACACACAGAGCACGCGCCAGCATAATACGCTGCCGTTGCCCGCCGGAAAACTCGTGTGGATAACGCTCCAGAGCGGATTCGTCCAACCCCACTTTCGTGAGCATATCCATAGCGCGGTGTTTGCGTTCATCGGCGGTGGCGCAGATGTTGTGGGTGTCCATTCCCTCCGTCAGCATGTCGGATATGTGCATGCGCGGATTCATGCTGGAGAACGGATCCTGGAAGACAAACTGTATGGCACGTCGCACTGGTTTGAGCAGAGAACGTTTAACAGAGCTTATGTCCTGACCCTTGAACTCAATTGATCCGTTGGTTGGTTTCAGCAGGCGTATAATGCTTTTGCCAACTGTTGTTTTCCCGCATCCCGATTCGCCCACCAGTGCCAGTGTTTCGCCTTTGCGAAGCTCGAAGCTGACCCCGTCTACCGCTCTGACGTGCCCAACCAGGCGTTTTAATAGACCTTTGCGGATAGGGAAATGCATCTTCAAATTCTTGATTCGCAGATTGACTGTGGCGTCATCAATTTCACATTCGGATGAGGGTTCCGAAGTGCTTCCGATATTTTTGCGTTTGTCTCCGCTGTTTTTCGAGAATAGATGGCATTGAACCTTGTGGGTGCTGTTGACTGCGAACTCACTGAGTGGCTTGTCTGCGCAGTCCGGTAACGCGATCGGGCAACGGTTGGCAAACCGGCAACCGGCAATCGTCTCGGTGGCTTTGGGAACCATCCCCTTGATGGTCTCCAGTTTGTTTCCGCGCACCCCGCGTGAGGGTAAGGCACGCATAAGCAGTTCGGTATAGGGGTGTTCAGGGTGTTCAAACAGTTCGTCCACTGGGGCTTCTTCGATGAGGTTGCCCGCATACATCACTCCGACCCTATCCGCGTTTTCGCGAACCACGCCCATGTCGTGAGTGATCAGCAAGATGGCCGCGCCTGTTTCGCCGCGCAGTTTTCTCATCAACACCATGATCTGTGACTGGGTTGTCACGTCTAGTGCTGTGGTCGGTTCATCGGCTATCAGAAGCTTGGGTTTACACGCCAGTGCCATGGCGATCATCACGCGCTGTCGCATTCCACCGGAGAGTTGGTGCGGGTATTCGCCGTAGCGGACGCCTGGATCGGGAATTCCGACCTGATCGAGCATTGCAATTCCGCGTTTGCGTGACTCATGATGTCCCACTCCCTGATGGAGCATGATCACTTCGTCAATCTGCTGACCACAGGTGAAGACGGGGTTGAGCGAGGTCATAGGCTCTTGAAATATCATGGATATATCATTGCCCCGGCAACGGCGCATCATGGCGGGCGAGAGAGATGTGAGTTCACTGCCTTCGAACATTATGGAGCCGCTTTTGATATAACCGGCTGGTTGTGGCAACAGGCGCATGATTGAGAGTGCGGTAACTGATTTTCCACATCCTGATTCTCCCACCAGCGCGTAAGTTTCGCCCGGATGTATATCGAACGACACTCCGTTGACTGCGTACGCCGGAACGGTGCGCGTTTTGAAGCAGGTCTGTAAATTCTTAACTTGTAGTAATGGTTTGCTCATTGTGTCCTCAGTTTTGGGTCGAGCGCGTCGCGCACGGCATCGCCGAAGAGGTTGGCGGGGAGCACGAGTCCCAGCATAAAGACGAAAGCGGCACAGAGTTTCCACCAGATGACCGGGGAGCGAGCCAGTTCGAGGCGTGCATCGTTGATCATCACGCCCCACGACATTGTGTCGCCGCCAACTCCTATGCCGAGGTATGAAAGCACAGCCTCCGCCAAAACGCGCCCGGAGAAGCTGAGAACGGCGGTGATGAGCACAATGTGCATCACGTTGGGAATCAGATGTTTTGTTATGATGCGAAACCGTGAGACACCCATTGCTTCGGCGGCCTGCACATAGTCAGACTCCCGTAGCTTCAGTGTCTCACCACGCAACACACGGCAAAGTCCAGTCCATGAAGTGACCCCCATTATTATACAGAGTTGTGTGAGACCCCGACCATAGACAATTATAAACGCCATTATCAGAAATATTGATGGTATGGAGGAGAGAACGGTATATATGTATTGAATGATGTCATCGACGATGCCACCAAAATATCCGGCAACAACCCCGAAAAGAATCGCGAACGGGATTACCAGCAAGGTGGTGAATGCGCCTATTATTATTCCTGTGCGGACAGCCTTTAGTGACATATAGAGAACATCTGTACCCACGCGGTCGGTTCCCAGCAGATGAAGATGTTTGAGCTTTGGATATCCTCGCTCCATTGTGCCGTCATCATTCACCATCATCTCTTTCGAGAACTGATTTGCGGCAAGCGGAGCACTGTATGTCTTCTCTTTCGCGTTACGCAGTCCTGAAAGCATAAGATCAAGTACACTGAGTCCTTCTTCGTCATAAAGTTTCTTGTCCGTTTTCGTGCTCCGCATAACGATGCCGTCCTTATCCCGCAGGAGTGGGTGATAGCCGACGCTGTCAAGCACGGCGATCAGGACATAGATACAGAGAATGGCGAATGAGATGCATATCAGCGGACGCTCGAAAACGCGCTTGAACGCCTGACGCCAGTACTCGCGCGAACTCAGTTCGCGACCTGTGAAGAATAAGATCACCAGCAGAACCGCGACAATAACGTCCTGGCAGTACCAATTCCATTCAGTCCATAATGTGTGTAAAAAGCTCATAATTATTTCAGCCTGATGCGAGGGTCAACCAGCGTGTAGCATATATCCACAAAAATCAAACTCAGAATGTAGAGACATGCGCTCATAAACACCATTGATCTGATAACCGCGAAATCCTGTTTACCGATGGCATCGATCATATAGTTTCCCAGTCCCGGGATTCCGAAGAAGTTTTCCAGCAGTATGCTGCCCATGATAAGAAAAGGGATTCTAACAACAACATTTGTTATGATTGGGAGCATGGTGTTTCGGAGTGCGTGCTTGAAGAGGACCTTGTTTTCGCTCAACCCCTTCGCGCGTGCCGTCCGGACGTAGTCGCGGTTCACCTCTTCCAGAAAGATGGTTCGATAGTAACGCACCCCTCCACCCATCCCTGCGATGATGCTTATGATCCACGGCAACAATAGGAATTTGATGCCACACAGTCCCGAATCGAATCCCGAGATCGGCACCAGACGCAGCTTTATGGAGAACAGAGCCTGTCCACCGATTATATAGAACAGTGGCGAGATTGACATCATCACAACAAAGATCAGTAACATCCAGGTGTCGATATACGTCCCCCGGTAGAATGCGGCGATCATCGCGAAGAAAAGGGAGACCACAATGCCCAGAAGAAAGGTCGGTATTGTTATAGCGAGAGAGTAGGGTATTTTGTTGGCCAGCTCTTTAAGAATGGTGGCTCCTCCCATGTCCGCTTTCCCGAAATCGAAGATAAACAGGCGCATACTCTTCTGCCAGAAGATGGTCTGCGTGAAAGTCGCAGGGAATGACTCTTCCTTATTGTAGAAACGAGGCATGTCGTAGTTGTGCTGGCGTTTCCAGTCTTCAATCTGTTCGGGTGTGACTCCTTTGTCACCCAGAATCTGCCGTGCCATGTCGTCCGGGCTGTTCACAACAAAAAAGAGCGTGAACATGATTAGGTTGACCCCCAGCAGGATGGGGATGGCGTAGATAACACGACGGACGATGTAGCGCCACATGTTTACAGCCCCCTTTCGCGTTTGTAGTTGTTGATGGCGACGGGGAGAATGATGCCGATTAAGAGTAGTATCAGTAAGACGATAGGCTGATAAATTGGCGCGTTCCACTCTTTCTGCATCCTGGTGCGTAAGTCGGCGTCTATCCGCTTGTATCGCATTGTGTTGTAGGACATTTGATGAGGTTTCACATTCTTGTACCAGGAGTGACAAAGGATGTAGTCCTCAGGAAAATAAGTCCAGACCATTGGCGCGTCGTGTTGCAGAATTTTTACCGCCCTCTTTATGATCTCCATTCGCTCCGGCCCGCTACTCATGCTCTCCATCTTCAGGAAAAGACGGTCGAATTCCGGATTGGAATAGTTGCTGGAGTTGGCACCGCCACATACAGCCTTGCTGTTCGGACCATAAAAAAGGAAAAGGAAGTTTTCAGGATCGGGATAGTCCGCGAGCCAGCCACCGCTGGAAACCTGCCAGTTGCCGTCCAGTAGCTTTTGACGATAGCGACTTAGGTCGCTTGGACGCTCTTTTAGACGAATACCTATCATATTGAGCCGTTTTTTCATCCAGTCCAGAAGTGACTTGAATGTTGGCTGACCGCTCTGAGAATGATCATAGTAAAGCGTGAGTGGCTTACCGTCCTGGTTGCGTCCATCGGGATAGCCGGCCTCTGTCATAAGCCGCCGTGCGGTTTCAATGGACTTGCTGACGGCCTTCTTTTGCGTTGAGTCCCAGTCATCGACATACTTGTTGATCCCGTCAGCTCCGTCTATGTGTCCGAATATTCCCGGCGGAATGGGACTAGGCGAGATCAGGCCGCGACCGTTTGTGAAGATGTCGAGATACTCATTGTAATCGAGCACAATCGAAATGGCCTGCCGCAATTTACACTTGTTCTCGTCGAGACCATTCACAACATGATGCTCGTCCCGCATGTTGAACATAACATACCAGAACTGCGTCCTCACGGATGTTATCAGGCGGATACCCTTTTTCTCCATGTCGTCCGTGAGCGTGGCATCCTGACCAGACTGCATCTGAATAGCTTGATCAAAAACATCTGCGCCGATCCCCGCCAGATCGTAGTATCCCTGCAAAAACTTGTTCCAATGCGAGATAGCCTCTTTCTCTATGCGAATGACCTGAAGGTCTATGAACGGAATCCGCTTTCCCGCATCTTCCAGTAACCCCGCCGCCTCATCGCCCGGCTCTCCCTCTGATGGATAGTAGTCTTCGTGATAGTTGGGGTTTCTTCGCAGTTTTATCACTTCGCTGGGACGGTAAACCTCCATGTAGTAAGGTCCGGTACCAACTGGACAGCGATTGATGGTGAACTGACGCTTAATCATCTCCGGTTGATTGTAAAAATCCAGTGCCTCCTGTGGCATTGCCGAAAGAAAGTGCATACACAGCCAGTAGCGTATCTGCGGATACTTGCGTTTCAGAACAATCTTGAAAGTGTATTTATCGACCAGCTCCACCCCCTCGCATTCAGGTTCCAGATAATGAAGCTTAACAGGATTGAGTGCCTCATCCTTTTGCTGGCTGTACGCCGCTCCGGACTCTTCACGGCGGTGTTCGCGTTCAGTGTCTATCAAAACCTGATATTTGTCGTGCAGTTCGCTGTAGCCCATGATATAGCGCGAAAGTGTGCTGAATATGGGCGAAGCCATGCGCGGGTCGGCCATGCGCCGTATCTGCAAAACGTAATCAGCTGCAACCAGCTCACGTGTCCCCTGAAACTCAAATTCAGATGGATATTTAAAATCTCTTATATCCCTTGCCGAAACATTGGCGTAAATGTGTTCGCCGGCAGAGTTTGTGGCGAAACAAGGATGATTCTGATACATTATGCCGGGCTTCAGCCTGATCGTGTACTCCGCCCGCGCCACCTGCGCGGCGGGCGGATCTTCCGCCTCAATCCGGTTGCCGTCTTTGTCGTAGTAGACAGGTGTTGGTACTTCCCGTGCGGTCTGCGGGATAAGCTCGTATGGACGCTTCAGATAATGATAGGTGAATACAGGTTCGTATATCTGGTCGATTATACGTCCTTCATGGCTGTAGTACGCCGTGGCAGGATCTAGCTGGGAGGGAGGGGATGGTATAGAGATGAAATACGTCTTCTCCGCCGTCTCCCCCTTGCGGTAGGGATTATTGTTGCATCCGGGCAACAACAAAAAAACCACCCCGAAACAGAGAGTAATCTGTTTTCCGAATAGCCGCACTTTCTTACATGTTGTTCTTCCAGACATATCGGCGCACAGTAGCGAAAACCATCTTTCAAGTCACGCAGTTTTTGGTGGAAAACAATTAAAAAAATAGCTTGCATTTAATTTAGGGCTTTGCTAAAAGCGTTGTTTAAATATGTGATTCTGTGGAATTGTGGAGTGTGTAAAGGAGCTGTTTATGATGAGAACGGGGAATAAGTGTATTCGTTTTGTGGCAATGTTTGGGGTTTTGCCATGGATGGTGTTAATGCCGCTCGCTACGGTGGCGGTTGAGCCGCTTATTATCGACCATAATGATGTCGATATCACCACGCTGTCCTCTAATCAGATTAATCGTGCCAAAGCGAAACTGCACATTGCCTATGGTCACACATCCCACGGAAGCCAGCTGATAGATGGAATGAACGGGCTGGTCGCCTTCGCCAATGGTGGCGGTAAGGGCCTCTCCCTTCCTCATGACATATTTGCGTGGGAACACAGAGGCGCACCCGAAAAGCTCGACCTTCATAACTACGCAATGGGTGGCGACTGCGGTTACTATCCGCAGTGGTACAATAACACCGTCAACTATTTGAATAACCCGTTATATTCCAATGTTAATGTTGTTATTTGGTCCTGGTGCGGTCAAATGCCCGGCAAATGGACGGCGGGCACACTGACTAACGAGTACCTCGCCCCAATGGCGGCGTTGGAGACAAACTACTCGGATGTGGTGTTTGTCTACATGACCGGGCATGTGGATCATTGGAGCGATGCCGCCCAAAAAAGCGCGTGTCAGACAATACGCAACTACTGTCTGAATAACAATAAAGTGCTCTATGACTTTTCGGACATCGAATGCTACGATCCCGACGGGGTCTTCTACGAGTTCCCGAATGACAACTGCGACTACTACGCCTCTGCTCACGGCTCCAGCATCGGCAATTGGGCGACAGCGTGGCAGAACTCGCATGTTGAGGACACGGACTGGTACAACTGTAACTCCGCCCACAGTCAGGCACTGAATGCCAATCAAAAGGCGTACGCGGCATGGACCCTTTGGTGCGCGCTGGGGGCAGATATTGACCGCGATGGCATTGACGACGAATGGGAAGAGCGTTACGGAGGGAAAGACCGGTTCGACGAGGGCGCGAGCGATTGGGATAATGACGGAGTGACAGACACGGCTGAATTCACCGCTGACACCAACCCGACCAACTCGGCGAAGTTTTTCAGGATTGACGATGTCGAAGTGGATGGATGCCCTGTTGTGAGGTTTGACAGCTCGCCCAGCCGCATCTACGGTCTGGAGTGGACCAGTGACCTGATAGTCGACGAATGGACCGGGATTGGGGGACAGACAAACAAGCCCGGTTTGGGGGGTAGCATGTGCCTTACAGGAACCACCGCTACAGTTCAGTCTTTTTACCGCGTGAATGTCAAACTCCCCTAGCGAATAGTTCTTGTCGTTCTGGATGAAGTCTGATACCGTCGTCCGCATGTGAGTTGCAATCAAACACGGGGACGGGTAATGCTGAAAATAGGGATAGTGGGCTTTGGTTTTATGGGTCGTATGCACTTCAGGTGCTGGCAGGCGACTGAGGGAGCGGTAGTCACTGCTGTGTGCGACGCGGATCCCGGTGCTGTCACCGAAGTGGCTGCGAGTAAAGGCAATATTGAGGGTGCCGATGGCAAAGCCGATCTGAGCGGTGTCACAATTTACAGCGATTACAACAAATTCCTGAACGAAGCCGATATTGACGCGATATCCCTCACTCTGCCGTCTTTCCTGCATACCGGTTTCACCGAAAAAGCGTTGCGGGCGGGCTTGCATGTGCTCTGTGAAAAACCAATGGCACTTAATATCGCCGAGTGTGACCGCATGATAGACGTGTGGAAAGAAAGCGAATGCGTTCTTCAGATTGGGCATTGTATTCGCTTCTGGCCGGAATACTCCAAACTCAAAGAGCTGGTGGAGAGCGGTGAGTATGGAGATGTGCTGGCGGCGAACTTTCGCCGTCTCGCCTCCGCTCCGGGTTGGTCTGCGGACAGCTGGTTAATAGACCCCGGAAAAAGCGGAGGCATGCCGCTGGATCTGCATGTCCATGATACCGATGTTGTTCAGCATCTGTTTGGTCTGCCCTCCGCTGTTCAATCGCACGCCGCTTATTACGCCAATGGAACGGTTGGCCACATCTCAACTTACTACGATTACGGCGCAGGTAAAATAGTTTGCGCTGAAGGGAGTTGGATGGTGACTCCGTCTTTCGGTTTTGAGATGAACTTTGATGTGGAGTTTGAAAACGCCACGGTCAGGATGAGTTCATTGGCCTCTCCAACTATGAAGATATATCCCGGTGATGCTGAACCCATCGTCCCGGAGTTACCTCTGGGCGATGGTTATTCGCGTGAGATTGAGTATTTCGCACGTGCGGTCTGCGGCGAGGAACAGCCCGAAGTTGTCACTCCCGAACAGTCCCGCGACAGCGTTCGGATTGTGCTGGCGGAAGAGGCGTCTGCGGCAAAAAACGGCGTTCCCGAATGTTTATGACACAACAGTGCCCCATTTTTGGGCGCGTGCAATTAGTACCGCAGAGCATAAAAAGAGATGAAAATTTCTGGCTGTTTGAAAATGAGATTTGAACGTTGCGACCAGACCCTTGTGTGCTCCGACAGGAGATTGTCCAATCTCAGGACAATTGGAATGTAGTTTCTAACTCATCTCTAGTTAGTATGCTTGCGATAGCAATTACAGAATGTTTGACAGGAATGTTAAAAATTAAGATTTAGAGGATTATTTTGGATTTAAAACAGACAGATTCCGCGCGGTCAATTGCTGCCGACATACTTTTTTCATGGATGAAGGATGCGATCTATCCTGATGCTCTGCTGGAGAGAGTTGAAATACATCACGCAGCGGTTACGGAGATGGTTTACGGGGTAATTCGTCGTTATCGCTCATTGGAGTGGATAATCGCCAGATATGCACAAAAGAAGCCGTCGCTACTGACGCGTGTCTGTCTGGAACTTGGAATATATCAGCTGATTTGGATGAATCAGGAAGAGTATGCGGTTGTTAATGAAACGGTGGAATTGGCAAAACAGCGTTGTGGTGGGAAGGTCTACAGTTTCGTCAACGCCGTTCTGCGAAATGTGACGCGTGAGAAAGATACCCTTTTGAAAGACCTCGACAAGGAGTCCCTCGCCATCAGATTCTCGCATCCCGACATTCTGGTTGAGCGCTGGAGTAAAAGATTTGGCGTTGATGCTGCGGAGAAGCTGTGTCGTTGGAATAACCGTCCACCCGACATCATTTTGCGCATCAATACAAACATTACAACAGTTGACGCTTATTTGACGCTTATCGCCCAAGATGGCGTTGATGCTCGCCCGCACCAGTTTGCGCCCGAAAGCAGTGTGGTTTTGCCACGCGGATGCCGCGCCGGGAGTTTGCCGGGGTACGTGGACGGACTCTTCAGTGTGCAGGATCCGGCCGCAGGAATGGCGGTGCGGATGCTGAATCCGCAACCCGGTGAAAAGATTCTCGATGCCTGCGCCGCGCCCGGCGGTAAAACGTTGTATATTGCGGAAAAGATGAAAGGGGAGGGGGTTCTTGTGGCGGCTGACGCGCAGAAAGCACGCCTGCCGAGGTTGCGGGAAAACATTGCACGCGCAGGACACGACTTTATCCAGATTGTTCACGGAAGCGCCGCGGTGTCGGAGCTTTATTCGGGAGAGATGTTCGACAAGATACTCCTCGATCTTCCATGCTCAAACACCGGGGTTTTGAGACGGCGCCCAGACGCACGCTGGCGGTTTACTCGCGAATACTCCGCACGTATTCGTGCGGTGCAACGGAAAATACTCGTCGAAGCCGGGCGGCATCTCGCTCCCGGAGGAATTATTGTTTACAGTACATGCAGTTTGGAAGAAGACGAGAACAACGAGCAGGTGCAGAGCTGGATCATGGAGAATCCCGATTTTCAGTTAATCAAGGAATGTCAGCTCACGCCACAGGAGCATGAAGTTGATGGTGCATACGTCGCCGTTCTGGGACGCAGGGTTTAGACTTCATTTTCAACTTGAAGCCATCTGTCCGGCGAATAGATGTGAACGTAAAAAACCCCCGGAAATTCCGGGGGTTCTTTTTATGTTAGTTCTTCTTAATACCGCCATCACCGGGACATGGACGAATAACCGCATTCGTCGACAGCGAAGTCTGGTAGATGTTGGTGAAGGTTCTGCCCTTCATGTCATTTTTGAACGGAGCTAATGCCGCGCCGCCCTTCAAGACGAAGACAAACCCTTTGTTTTGGAACGGCATTCCCGTGAAGAGTTCTGATATTCCGTTACCCTTTATTTTGAGGTCGTCGTCGAGGAACCTGTATGATGCACTCGAATCTTCCCCCGGCGGTTCACTGTCATACCCCAGATTGCGAGTCAGCAATACAGGGCAGGTCTCTGCCGTGCTTGGACCAACATCTCCGGCAATACACCAGGCCGTGAAGAACCCCTTCTTCCTATTGCCAGTTCCCTCGCCGACAAAGTCTTTCGGTGTCGGTGCTGCCGGCACGCCCGGTCCTGAGAAAAAGTTAAAGTTAACATTCATAATATCATTGGTCACAAGCCATGCAAAGTAGTCGGTGGAGGAATCAAATATACCATCTTCAACCTTGGTGGAGCTTCCACTTATCGGCCACACTACAGCCTGTGACATGTAAATACTGCCAGTCTCTTCACCCATCAACGCTTGAATAAGATTCCTTCCGTTGGCCGCCATCTGCGTTAACTTGCCGCGTGTCAAGGCATTCGTAATCGCTGGCATAACAATCGAGACCAGAATACCAATAATCGCGATAACAACAAGTAGCTCAACAAGTGTAAATCCTTTGCTTTTAATACGCTTCCATAATATCTTCATAATAAATCTCCCGCACTTCATTTTTACGGCCCAGCCAAAACTCCAAAATTTAAACCTGCCGCTGTGAATTTATGAAAATGAATTAAGCATATTCGACCTGAAAAGTCAATACCTCATTATCTCTATTTTTAAAAACAATTGATTTTTTGCCGGGAAAAATGATACAAGGGACGAATTTATCGAACAACAATAACGGAATATTATTATATGCTCACATCTCAATTTGACTACGATCTACCGGAGAGACTGATAGCCCAGGAGCCAGTCCGAAAACGGGATATTTCCCGAATGATGGTGATTGATCGGAAACGGCGGTCTGTATCGCACAGCACGGTGAAAATGCTTCCGGATATTTTGGCTTCCGGCGACCTGCTTGTGACAAATGATACGAAAGTTGTCCCCGCCCGTGTCAGCGGTCGGAAAAAGACAGGGGGCGGACTTGAAATACTTTTTGTCGAAGAGCTAAGTCCGAATGAGTGGGAGGTGCTGATAAAGGCTTCGCGCCGACCAAAGACAGGTGTTCCTTTCGAGATAGCGGACGGTATGGGGGAGGCGGAAATACTGGAGGATGGAGAAATGGGGCGTGCGATTATCGCAGTGCGTTCATCTGTGTCGATGGATGAAATTTTCGCCTCTGCCGGTTCTACACCGCTTCCTCCATATATCAAGCGTTCCGCCGGTGACAGCCGAGGTGGAATGGATGCCGAGCGCTATCAAACTGTCTATGCTGAACAGCCAGGAGCAGTTGCCGCGCCCACCGCCGGACTCCATTTCACTCAAGATCTTTTTTCCAGATTGAAGAGGAAAGGAATCGGAAATACCCGCATCACGCTTCATGTGGGGCCGGGGACATTTCGTCCGGTTTCATGTGAACACCTTGAAGAGCATGTGATGGATGCCGAGCGTTACAAGATTCCGCAGGATGCCGCCACCGCAATAAACGCTTGCGTGGGTCGTCGCGTTGCGGTTGGCAGTACGAGTGTGCGCACACTGGAGACAGTCGCTGCGGAACGTGGCGCAGTTGTCCCCTGCGAGGGACGTAGCAGACTTTTCGTCTATCCCCCATACAAATTCATAGTCGTTGATGCTATGCTGACAAACTTTCATTTGCCACGTTCCACTCTTCTTATGATGGTATGCGCTTTTGGTGGACAGGAACTGATAATGCGTGCCTACCGCGAAGCGGTCGAAAAAGAGTATCGCTTCTACAGCTATGGCGACTGTATGCTGATTTTGTAGGAGGATATCCGTCTTCGGTTTGCCCTGGTTTCAAAAATTGCCCTTATCATAGGGTCAGCGTCAAACAAAAAGGACGATCCTTCCCATCCTCTATAGATCCCGGATGTAGATGTTTTTAAACCAGAGGCGGGAGTTGTGGGACTGGAGCTCAATCTGATCCCGCTCCGGTATTGGTTTCCCTGGTTGCCAGAGGTTTTCCAGTGGCGCATTATTGACCACCAGTCTGCCGTTGAGATGCACACTTACTTTGTCGCCAACCATTTTGATGAAGAAGGTGTTCCATTCTCCTGTGGGATTGTCGGCAGCGACCAATGGTTTATTGCCGATCTTCTTATTGTTCCATAATGCGCCGGAACCCTCAGGTTTATCCCATATCTGCACTTGTGGCAAACCGCGTATATATATGCCGCTGTCTCCGCCTTTTTCAATCTTCCAGCTGATATACATCTCGAAGTCTCCATACTTTTTCTTTGTGCAGAGGCTTGAGCCCTTGCCGTCAAAGGTTATCATTCCGTCTTCGACCGCCCAGTGCCGCGACATCCTCTCATCGGCATCGCGTTGCAGTTTCCCGGTGGCCGCCAGTGAAAGATTTTTCCGGGCATGCGGCTTGTTGTATGGTCGGCGCATGAGTCCTTTCCAGCCATTGAGCGTTTTGCCGTCGAAGAGAGAGGTGAATCCAGGTGGTGGAACATGATTTCGGGTTGAGGACAACTCC
>CAYTQP010000041.1:0-19634 GCA_964440175.1 uncultured Verrucomicrobiota bacterium | reverse complement strand
CTTTCTCCAACATATCGGATGCCTGCCGCATATGCTTTTTTCGCAAGGATTTCCATGCCTTTCTATTGAACACCCGGTCTTTGATGGTTGTTTGATCAACCATTAAACCATACGCGACATTTTCCTGCGCGGTCAGATGAGGGAAAAGAGAGTATCTCTGATAGACAATGCCCCTGTCACGACCAGGTGCTTTAATCACTCTGGTTTCGTGATTGTCGTGTATAACCATCTCGCCTTGAGCCGGCAGATGTGTCCCGACAACCGCTCGAAGCAGTGTTGACTTGCCACATCCGCTTGGTCCGACCAGTGCCACTATTTGTCCCCTCTTGATATCCAGATTTATATTGTGCAAAACCCGATTGGAACCAAACCAATGCGACAATCCGTTAATTTGCAGGATCAATTCAGACATATCACTGCCGACCTCCGACTCTGTACCATGGACACAAAATTTTCTGAAAGAGTTTCAGGACATACGTGAAGGCACCGGCATAGACCGTTAAAATCACAATAAGGGGATACACCACTTCGAATTTGGTTGCCTTTGTCAAAACGCGAATACGATAACCAAACCCTTCCCCGGCGACAATCTGCTCGGCGGCAATAAGATAAACCAGTGCCGGACCAATCATTAGAACCGCCAAGTCAATCACCTTTGGCAACACATACGGGAATATTGCCGTTGTTATCACTTCAGCATGGCTGGCACCGAGGGTGTACGCTTTATATCTCAATTCCGGCGGATACTCCTGAACGTACTGCGACACCGTCAAGGTGACGATGGGCATAGATCCAAATGTTATCATGGCCACATACATTTCAAAGTCGATACCCGCCATCTTGAAAAAAATCGGCATGGCCGCTGTCGGAATAATCCGCGACGCGAAATACATAATTGGAGAAAGCGATGCGTCAATTTTCAGGTAACAACCCATCAGCACTCCAACAATAATTCCCCCGACAATCCCGGCGGACAAGCCGCTGAACAGCCTGCCCATAGTCGCCCTGGATGCCTCCCAGAGAATTCTTCCGCTCAGGAATCCATCACGCTTTTCAACGTGATTATCTTCCATGTCTGTCCCCGCCAGTGCGGCCGCCAGCAAATCTCCGGCATCATTTCCTGCGTCGGGTTTCTCACAGAGAAAGACCATCCCGTGCCAGAGCTGTCCCCAAGTGGGGATGGTGCGATCTTTCGGATTCCGCTGGTGCTGAATATGCGAGAGGAAGGTGTAGAGCAAAAGGAGCACCAGCACAGAAAAAAACGAACAGGCAAACGCTCTCGTTTTTGATATTCGTTTTCCAATCATGTGTATCCGTTCATCCGTCAAACAACAACCCGGCAAAGTCACAACTCCGCCGGGCTGAGGAATTGAACTACTTGCTGACCGCCTCTATATATTGAGGATCGAAGCAAAGATCGGCACCGGAATCATTTCCGAACACAATCACGGGTACAGAATCTTTATCGACAAGACCCTTTTCAACAGTCCACGGTACGATATGCTTTTCCATAACCTTGGGCAACTCCGCGCCCTTGAACAAAGCGAGACCCTTCTCCGGTGTCGAGTAAAACTGCGTCTCTTTCACAATAACACGCATATCTTTCAAACCGAGGTTTGCAAAGCGTACTCCCATCGAAGTCAGTGTCTTGTCGCGGGTCTTATCGCTCTCCATCAACCGACACACTGTGTAATAAGTATCAACAACGGCACAAGCGAACGCCTTGCCACCCTCCTTGTCCAGCGATTCACGAGAGGCTGTCACCATGTCGATGATATGCCCTTTTATCAAACTGGAATCAAACAGACGTTTGAGCTTTTGATTAGCTTTAAGCGTCTCCATCACGACTGGATTCCATGTCACACCAGCCTTGATCTTTCCGCTCTGAAGAACCACCCCTACCTGCACCGGGTCAAGATTCTCAAACTTGTACGACTTGGGGTTCTCACCAAGTGCTTCCAGTCCTTTGTCAAACGCATACTCCGAAACACTTGCAGCAAGCCCCCTGGTTGTTGTAGCCATGAGATCTTTCACTGTATTGATATCCGGCTGAACAAGACATGCGTCCGCTCCCGCGCTCGTGGATGTCGGCAGAATGGCGACAGCCTTTCTTGTCATGCTTGGAGCCAGGCTGTCAATATTGGTCAGGCATGCCGCATCGACATTGCCGTTGACAAATAGTGTGATGCAAGCATCATAATCTGTGTCTTTGACAACAAGATCCACCTTCCACTTCTTTTCAATCGGACCCAGCTTACCTTTCGCCCCGTCAATCAGACCTATATCGCAGGCGGTCAGAAATGTGCCACTCCATGATGGATACTCACTCACCGCGATCGTAAACACGGGTACACGGGCAAATGAACTCCCCGCCAGCATCACAATTCCAACAAATACGCTAATAATAATTTTTTTCAACATCATCACTCCTCCGTTTTCTGTTTCACTCATTCCGGCAACGCTTCTTTTTCCGCCTGTTGCACACTCTCTTCCGTTACCGTCTCTTTAACATCTGCCCCGAAGATATCATCCATGAATTCGGATTCCGCCTCGATTCCTCCCGCCATCTCTATGAACTCGGCTTCCTGACGCGCCGTGTCGGTTCCAGCGAGGCGTGATGTGACCTGTGCCTCGGCCTTCGCCTGGGAAACCGACTCACGCAGTCTCCTTAAATCATCCGCCGTGCCGTCATTCGCAATACCTGCGATGGCTTCACTGGCCGCCCGTGTCTCACGCGCCATCGCCACATCAGCAACACTGCGCTCTCTCTCATCGATAAGATCCTGAAGCTCTCGATGCAGAGACTGCAACTGCACCTCGTAACCTTTTGAATCCTGTTCAGTCTGCGCGACATCCTGTTCAAGACTCTCCTTTCTCTGCATTAGAATTTCGACAGAATTTTTAAAATCCTGATACGCGGTCATACACTTGATAAACTCGGCGTCCTGCCGGGCATCTTCCCTGCCCTTACCCTTTGCGACCTTCGCGGCCATAGCCTTGGCCCCGCTCATCAGGCGTTCCTTTTTATTGATTTCGTCATTCGTGCTTTTTAACTCGCCACGCTTGCGCTCAACGTTGCGAATCAGACCAGCAACTGCGTTGCGCACTTGAAGAATTGAATCACGCTTCTTCTCAATCAAATCATCAAAACGCGCCCGGACAACATGCGGATCTTCGTTCATTCCTTTTGTGCTAGCGTCAATTTTACCTGACAGCATATATCCGATAGCCCTGAAAAATCTGCCAATCGCCTTAAACATAACCATTCTCCTTCTATTTACTCTGCGTATTGCAGATACTTTTTCTCATCATCCGCAGAAACCACGCTTCTGCGCATGGACTGTATTTTCTCTTCCACCTCTTCCGCAATCTTAAGACGCGCGGTCAATTCCTCACGAAGTTCAACCATCTGCTGCCCGCTGCCTGAACTGACAACCGCTTTTTTCATGCTCCCTAAAACATCGCCCAGATTCTCCAAACTCTTCTCCACTTCAACTATCAGCAGTTCACGCTGTTTTATCAACTGCTCTTTGATGGACTCGCGCTCCATCTCGTCAGCCGTACGCCAAAGCTCCAGTGACTCCTTCAAATAATCGACACTTCGCTGGAAGAGTTTATCAACATCTGAAACAATATCAACCGCATTTATCGACAATGATTCCGACTGTTCACTCATAAGCGCTTTTGTGAGAGTGCGGAGATCCTTCAGGAGCGTCTCCGTTCGGGGATCCCCATCTTCCTGAAGGTCGAGATAGAGTTGATCGAGATCGTTATCTCTATTCCGCTCAACAGCTTCACGCCACTCGTTTACGAGCCGCTCATAGTTTTCGCTCCATCCAAATAAAAGCCTGTTTAGATAAATCCCCGCAGAAATAAGAACCAGTATAATGCTGGATGCCACAGCAATACCCGAATTTAGACTGACCGCCCACGCCCCCAATCCTATTGTCATTCCTGCCAGACATGGGAACAGAGTGATCCAATCCAGCGGATTAAGAAGCATCTGTTTTAATATTCCTTTTTTATCCATGCTTTTCATTTAAGTCGCAATTCCATAAAGTTCAGTACGCACGCTGACCAACAATAAACGACACCGACTGTGCGGACGCGCTGTCCGAGTCGGCTATCTCCGCGAGAGTTCGTATCCGTTCGGGCGCGACCCCATTATCCATCAACACCGTCGCCGTCGCCTCCGCTCTTGACTTAGCGAGCCGCATAGCACTTTGCGCGTCACCACCGGGTCTCACCCGTCCCGTAACAGTCAGATAATATTGAGGCCAAGAATTGAGTGTACCAGCAAGTGTCCGTAAATCGTGCTGGCTCTGGATGTTTATCCGCGATGTGCCCCGTCCGAAATTGATTGGTTTCACCCGGAGAGCACCAACCTCACACAGGGAGTTCCACTGCGCATTCGTCAGCTTGGCTAATTTGCGACTCTGACGCAACTCCTCATTATCGCCGCCAAGATCAATGCCCGAAATAACATTTAGTTCCCTTCCCGGATGAAACCCACTGTCCTTCATCTCTTTAACAATTCTATTAAAATACAAACTGCGTGTTTTCCCGTCAACCGGATCGCTCTCAAGCACTCCAGTCTTTATCAGCACATCTGTGATCTTAAGTATTATGTCCTCAATGTTTTCAAGCGAATGAGCATCGTCCTGCACACCAAAATGTGCATAATTCTCCAATGTGTTTTTCCACTGAATACCATTAACCATCTGTTGCGCATCTGATTTGCCGATGTTGTCGCCAAGTGCCTTCGCGTCCTTCATGACCACCTCAAGCATTCTGGCCTGATTTGAATAGGCTGTGCGGGCATAACTTTCGACAACCTCTTTAACAACATCGTAGTTGTCAATCAGGAACTCCCGCTGAACAACCAATACATCAACAATGTAACCTTGTAGTTTTGAGCTATCGAGAAGAACATGCGCGTCCCGATCCCTGAGTGCCTTTGACACATCCGGCTCCCACATGGCGAACGCCATGGGTTTCCTTCCTGATTCGCCACGAAACTTTTTATACACAGCCGCAGAGCCATTCGCCTTTATCATCCACTTGCTCTCCGGTAAATTCGGCAAATTAAAACTGGCGATCATCACCCTTGCTAAAAATTCGGACGGCGAGTCGGGGGTCACAACAATGCGGGCGGCACTTGAGTTCAAGTCGTCAATGCTGGCGACATAATTTTTGTTCGCTATAATCGCATCGGCACCCTTTGTCTCATCGATAATGTACACAATTGACGCTGGAAAATCGCCAGCCAGCGCACCGCACTGAATGAAAGAGTTCACGGGAAACACCGCCATCTCAACATCGCCTTTGCTCAACGCTTTGAGTCGCTTCCGATAATCAGCACCATCATCGACCAGCACCATCTTAACCCCGAGACCGCTCAGACGCTTGGTCATTTCAGGAGAGCGAAGTATGCAATACCCCGAAAAGCCGTCAACGGCAATTCTCACTTTATGCTTGTATTTACCCGCCGATCCGGTTTTGCTGGCAAGGGTTGTCCTCTTTTTGCGCATATAGGATGGAAGCACAAAATACTTAACCGTTACCGCCATACCGCCTATGATAAGAATCCACAGGATAACAGCTATAAATATGCTTTTCGGTGTTCTGCCTGCCATCTCGTCGCATTCCTTTCCTTAATGAACTATCTTCGGGTCTGTTTTCCACCCTTTAACACACTGAAAATAATCACGCCAATCACAATATAGGTCATAAAACCAAAACCCTTCTTTTTCTTAGAAGATCCAACCCCATGATAAGGCGTGGACTGAGTCACTGACGTGTCTGAAGAGACCGCGTCAGCAACCTCAGATTTCGAAGACCCGCCTATCGGGTGGTTGCCGGAAGAGATAAGCGCAGAAATAATCTTCAACGCCATCTCATTAGACAGTCCGTCCAGTTCTTCAAACGCGCTCTCGCCCGACTGCGCGTCGGCACTCTTCCCCACCTCTGCAAACACCTCCTGTATAGCCCGCTTCAACGACGCGGGATCATTTGCCCGCCGATAAGAATGAGCCTTGGTCGCTAATGCGTGATCATGCGCCATATCCACGCCTATCACATCCATGATAATTCCACGGGAAATTATATCCGGCGTATATCGCGCCACAAGATCCTCATCGTCCGCCTCCCCGTCAGTGACAATGAGAAGCCTGTATGAACCATATCCATATTGAGATTCACGCACCTTCAACAGCCGATCCGCACCCATTTTCATGTACGCTCCGAGCGGGGTTCCCCCTTTTGCGGACAACCCGCTAACAGCCTGAAGTAATTTCGCGTCATCCCGCGGTCCAAGCTGATACACCCAACCATTTGCCCTGCCACCAAAAACCAGCAACCCTATCTGCGTGTTCCCCGGTATGGTTTTCAACACCTCTTTAATCGCCGCCTTGGCAGAAGTGATTTTTTTGATGCCAGTGCCGCTCATCACACCACTCATAGAGCCCGATGCATCAAGAATGATTACCACATTGTCGACATACACCTCCTGCGCACTGAGCACCTGCACAAGCAGAAGAAGCCCGATAATTATAATTGCAAACCTTTTCATTGCCGCGCCTCCTTAGAAGTCAAAGTCAGATTCGTTCATCACTTCTGCCTTCACCCGAACAAGACGGAACTCAACACGCATATTTTTTTCCGCCTCCGCCATATTCGAAGGTTTCGGGATAATCGGCTCCGTGATACCAACGCCTATAGGCTGTATCTGGCTTTCATCTATTTCCATCCCCTGCTTTTTCGCATACTCAATCACCGCCCGCTTAACCGCCTCGGCACGCTGCCGGGAAAGATTGAGCGCAGCCTGCATGGTCTCTCTGGGATTGACCCCGTCAACCCCGTCAAACTCACCGCGTTTAATGGCGGCGGCAAGCCTGTCTGTCGCGTTAAGATCAAGCTTCTGCCCCTTGAGATAATACGTGTAGTTATTACGAGTTCCTGTCTTTTTCAACACACCCTTCTTTATTCCCGCCCTGATCGTCTCCAGCAGTATCTTGGTCGGATCCGAATGCCCGCGCACCGCAACAACCGCATTGCCGTATTTCGAAGACAACTCCACCACTTTCTGAAATTCAATACCATACTGAGCCGTGCTGAACTCCTGCTGGTTAGGCATGAAATTGATCGAGAACTCATAAATCGTGTTGTCATCCAGCGACCCGCCAGCGTTCAATGCCTCAATCTCATCCATAACCGCCTCAGCGCGGAATCTATTCTGCTTTTTGCTTCCCATCTTTGTCAGGTATCCAGAAAACGCCTTCCCTCCCCAGTCCAGCGATGACGGGATCAATTCGGCGCGAACACCCACGTAACCCCGCGTGCCAGCAAGATCAAGTGCCGACTTCTGAAACGCCGTAAACCCACTCAGGTTATTCTCCGCTGTGAAAAATTTCACATTCCCCGGATGCCCGACATATGCGCAGTCCAAAATTAGACCATACGCATCCTCCTCAATAGTTGGCAACACATCCTTGCCGTAAATGCTCTGCGCCATTTTCAACAGCGACTCAAAAGACTTGCTTCCTTTCGACTCGTACTGCTTTCTTTTGTCAACCAGCTCTTCACACGCCTTCAGATACCCCGCCGTGAATTTCTCACACCACTGCCTGTGCGCGTCATAAAAGTCTTTGCGGACAACATAAACATCAGCGATCGACCGGGAACGCTCCGCCGTTGACGCAAGCACTCTGGCACCCTTGAGCGTACCCTCCAACCCGCTACCGACACTCTGCAAGCCACTGGTCAAACCAAGCATATCGGGAGAGATAACAAAACATACATCAATGCTCTTGTCTTTCCTGAACATCGCCGCAGGACTATTGTCCGTCGCTGTCAAATCTTTTGCCCACACAACCGTGACATCACTCCATGACAAATTGGCATCATGCAGAAGATCGTCGAGCAACCCCTCGTGCGGGCCTCCTTTCTGCAAACACACCTTGGCACCCTTCAGGTCTTTGATCGTTTTGATGTTCTCGCGAGCCACCGCGTGATCACCGGCCGACCATGTCAACTGAAACAACACAACCCCCTTGGTACGGGGATCGCTACCAATAACCTCCGATGCCATCCCCATCATTCGGAACGTGCCACGAAGCAATGGTGACTTACCCGACAAATAATCGCGAACCTGTTGAATGAAATCATCTCCGGGAACCAGATTTAAATTGAGACCCTGCTTGCTGAAAATTGTGCCCGACTTCGTCTTCAACCCTCCATTGGCGTAAAATGTGGCGACATCTCCACCCCAAACAATAAACGGCGTCTGCACCTGCGCCACGTTGCGAACTTCTCCAACCTTCACATTCCCGACAAGACTGCGGAAACTCTCCTGCGCAAAAACACCAGCGACGGACAAGACCACCGTCAAAACCAAAATTGCCGTAATCTTTCTCTTCATCTTCAACCCCTCTCTCAATTTATTAACATCCATTACTGAATCTAGTTCCCCATTTCTGAAAACGTATACATTGCGGTTGCGAGTGTCTATCATATTCCATGCATTTATTCCCCCTTTTCAGGCTCCACCTCCACACGTTTCTCTTTCGCGACTTTCCACTGTTTTACAAAATACTTTGCCGCCCGGCTCGCGCCCGGCAAAACCCCAATGATCGCCCTCCCGGCACTCACCGGCAGGAATATCGTAAAGGCGCAGACAATACCTGCCACACGCCCAATCTTCACCCCTTTTCGATAACGGGGAGAACGTATCCAGCGTTTCGCCGATGTGTCAAGATACACCTCGATAAAACCATCGACCGTGCCGACAAGATGCGGTGTCAGCCGCACCTGTTTCTCCAAATACTCCTGAAGGCTCCGATTCTTCGCCCGTAAATACGAAAGCGCGGCATCCCAGCCTTTCTCGGATGCGCTCATAAACCCTTCAAAGAACTTGAAGACCGTCTCATCCTTACTCCACTCCTCAAACAACCCGTCCAGACTCTCCCGATAATGAGTTTTTAGCCCTTTGATATCCTTAACTATCTCATCCCGCGTGGCACCAGTCTGATTAATCAGCTCCTCGACCGAACTTTTTCCCGCTCCCAGCAGTTTGCTTAATCCCTTATTCATTGTTCCCCCTCCTCTACTTTTTATAACATTCGTCACAACCCGAATTCTCAACAAATTACCATCACGCATAAAAACCGCTACGCAACAGGGGAATAATACAACAATAAAATATTTGCGCCGTTATAAAATGCGAAATAGTTTGCAATCGCATAAACTTCGCGACAGGGGTCTTATGACAATTCAGACCGGGAACGGTTGAATCCACGGCACGGATCGGAAACCCGCCATTCAGCCGGATATGAACGGCATTGATGCGGACGGGCATTGTATACCCTGCATTTGTCTCCATTAAGAAAAATACACTCCCCGTTCTCTTTTTCTGTAAGGCTCAGCTGCCTGCGATTGCGAGCCAAACAGGTGTAACTGTCTATGAACGCCTCTTCGGTAAGCTTCAGTTCCGCAGAGAGGCACTGTATATCTCCCTCTGTCAGCAAAACATGCCCCGTCCAACGACAGCAATCACCGCATCGCCGGCATCGAAACTCGCCGGGTATCATCTTCTCTTGTTTTGAATTTAGTTTGTCAACACACATTTTCCCGCCCCACCCAAACATTCGACCCTCAATCTAACGGAGATACTGAACTCACATTAAACCCAAATTCGGCAGTTGAATCCAGATTAAACGAAAATACCCGGTGTCACAACTCCATTCCTCTGCCTTTATAGTGTTTTAGAATTGAACACCAGTCACCCCGTTTCATCTGTCCCCTCTACCTTCAAGCCTTAGACCAAAGGTTGAATCCAGATATCTGCTCCTCGTCACGTTAATCTCACGAGAGGAAGAGACCGTTTCGTTCACCAGTAATTACACCGTTGAGGATGGTCGGAGAACCGTTCACAATCAAAGCGTCAACTCCGTCAGAAAGCTGATGCGGCTTTGCGTATGTGCTGTTTTCACGCAATCTGTCAAAATCAATAACGGCTATATCAGCGTAATTGCCGGGGCACAAAAGCCCTCTACCCTCAATTTGAAAATGTGCGGCAGGAAGCGAGGTCATCTTGCGAACAGCCTCGGAGAGTTCCACTGTCGCGCCATCCGCCGCCATCCGAAGAAAGCGCGTGAACGCGCCATATCCACGCGGGTGCGGATGGTCGTTACTGAGCGGCCCTGTCGGCGCACGCAGTGATGCATCACTGCCGATCATCACCCATGGTTCACGCAATATTCGCAAGAGGTTCTCCTCACACATTCCAAAAAATATGCCTCCGGTATGAAGTTCATCGCTCTCCATCAGTCGCAACGCAGCGTCAACGGGTTCCATATCCAGCTCATCGGCAACCGCATCGAGACGCATCCCGCTAAAGCGTCTGTTTTCTGAATGCCATGTCGAACCAATCATCACACGCCCCCAGTAATCAGCAGGGCGATTGACCAGCAGTTCCTCTCTAATGCGCTTTCGACTGGTGCTGTCACTCAGTCTGGCTAGTATCTCACTTCGCTCACCAGCGGCAGCCCAACCGGGCAGTATCACGTCGAGATCGGTGCATGCCGCCAGATATGGATAGCGGTCGGCGGCGACAGAGACCCCTGAAGCACGAGCAACGCGAACACGATCGAGGAGGGCATCAATCTTGTGCCAGTTGCCAATGCCAGCCGTTTTTATGTGCGATATCTCCACACGGCATCCAGCTTCTCGTCCAACAGCGATGGTCTCATCCAGTGCCTCAAGCAATTCCGCACTCTCACTGCGCATATGCGAGGTGTAAATGCCTCCATAACGAGCGACCACAGAGACCAGCGCAAGTACCTCCGCCCGCGCCGCGAACATACCTGGCGAGTAGAGTAATCCGGTGCTGAGTCCTATTGCACCGTTGTCAAGACTCTCTTCGAGCAGGCGTGTCATGGCATTCATCTCATCCACACTTGCATGGCGGTTTTCATAACCCATCACACTGGCACGCAAGTTGTTATGCCCCACCAACATCGCCGCGTTAACGGCGGGACGTGCGTTGGCGAACAGCTCACGATAGTCCGCAAGGCTACTCCATCTGCCGGGATATTCAAACTCATTCCAGTCCGAAGGCATCCGCGCCTTTGCGCCCCTCGGCGCACCAGAACAGCCACAGTTGCCGATCACCTCCGTTGTAACACCTTGAAATATCTTGCTTGCCGCCGACGGTTCTATCAACAGATAGGCATCCGAGTGAGAATGCACATCGATAAATCCCGGACAGACAACACACCCGCTCCCGTCGATCGTCAGGCGTGACTCGGCATCAGAAAGGTCTTCAACTGCCACGACACGGTCGCCCCGGACACCGATGTCCAGCATCCTGGTCGGACCACCACCGCCATCAATCAAACATCCTCCTGTTATCGTCAGATCAAACATGCCGATTTTACTTCTCCGGCTCATTCTCCGCCTTCCGGGCGGAGTCCTCTTTATGAATCAAAAGTTCCAGCACCCGACCCTGGACATTCTCCAGTTCGCGCAGGTTCAGGTTGGGATCGTGGATAACAAAGACCTCACTCGTCTCCTTGTGTTCATAGATGCGTCGCTTTTCGCCGTTCTTGAGCAGTTCAATATCGCGCTCCACAAAGATGCGGCGACGTTCAAGATCCACCGCAAGCACGAAGATAACATCCCGCTGACGTTCCTCCTCGGTCTCCATCAGTTTTCGAAGCAGTGTCTCTGTTGTCTCTTTCTTAAGTGCCTCTTCGGGTTTCGGCGGAGGGAATCTGAAAACGCTCTTCCATATGCTCACCGCTTTAGGACGCTCCTCTTCCTCATTCCAGCACACATCGCAAACATCCGCACGCTCGTATTCATCCTCTTCATTCAGAGAAAGCAGTGTGTAGAACTCCTGTCCATCTCCAAACGGCTTCTCGCATGTCTGGCACACTTCTGACCGCGATTTTATATTCCATTCCTGATTCCTCATCTTTAGTACTCTTCCTCTATTTCCGCCCCGTCCAGAAGAGCCTCGGTGGAACCAACCCCCAGCCGTGCGCACCCCATATCCAGATATTCCACCGCCATCTTCCAGTCGCGTATTCCGCCGGATGCCTTCACCTTCATTGTTCGCCCCACCGTCTCAATCATCACCGCGACCGCCTCACGGGTCGCTCCACCCGATCCGAACCCGGTAGAGGTCTTCACAAAGTCCGCGCCCGCCGCCTCGGCAATCCGACAGGCGGCGGCGATCTGTTCATTTGAGAGGAAGCATGTCTCGAGGATAACCTTAACCAACGCATTTGCTGATTTCGCCACAGCGACGACCGCCTCTATATCACGCCGAACGCAATCATAATCGCCGGAGAGGAATTTTCCTATATTCATCACCATATCCAGTTCATCCGCACCATCTTCAATCCCCCTCTCCGCCTCCAGTGCCTTCACCACAGACAGATTGCTTCCGTGCGGGAATCCCACAACCATTGCCACTCTGGTTTTGCTCGCCGCCAATTCCAGAGCCACAAGTTTCACATCTGACGGGCGCACGCAGATGCTGAACACTCCGCGCTCATCGCACATCCGCGCCGCCGCGATCACATCATCATTCGTTGCAAACGGCTTCAGCACAGCGTGGTCAATCGTTCCAGCAACATCACTCTTTGTATACATCACAACTCCTCAAACATAAATCCGTCTTCAATCCACGTCGCATAATGATAAGTGTCACCCCGATCTGCAAGCAGAAAAAGAGTCCGTGTGCGCCCCTGCGCCGACTCAAACGCAAAAAAGCAGGCGGATGCACCGAACACTAATCGCGAGAATGCAGAAATTATCAGCACGAAGTGACACAGTTCCGCTACAATCGCGTTCACCCTCTCCATTCGCAAACTGCAAAAATAACGCTTTCAGGCTGTTATATCACCGTTTTACATTAAAAATCAATCGCAGTTTGCAAACTGCGGAATTTAAACCTGAACTGTTCACGAAAATCTGTTGAGTGCGGGCATAAAGTTTATGAATAAATCAAGCTGAACAGTCGGTTGCCGGCTGGATTTCACCATCAAAAGCACGGAAAGTTGAATTTAGGAATTCAAATAGTCTTGCATTTCCACCAGATTTATCGGAAAAGAGGGCGCAAAAAAATCAGGAGCAAACTGTTGAAAGCATTATTAGCATTGGAAGATGGAACCGTCTTTGACGGCGTGGCATTTGCGGGCGGCGGTGAGGTGGCAGGAGAACTGGTGTTCAACACATCAATGACGGGCTATCAGGAGATTCTTACCGATCCATCCTATCACGGACAAATCGTCACCATGACGTATCCGCTGATTGGGAATTACGGCGTGAACGACGAGGACTGCGAGTCGCGAGCCATCTTCGCAAACGGACTTGTTGTTAACGAGTGCAGCCGAATAACGAGCAACTGGCGTGCAACGAAAACCCTGCCTGAATATCTGGCAGAAAACGGTATTCTGGGACTGGAGCAAGTGGACACGCGGGCGGTTACGTTGCAGATCAGGGATAAGGGCGCAATGAAGTGCGTCATGTCAACCAAAGACCTCAACCCTGAAAGTCTGGTGGCGAAGGCGAAGAGATCGCCTGGTCTTGTCGGACGCGATCTCTCAACCGAAGTGAGTACCGACAAGCCCTACAACCGACCATGCCCTGATGCCCGCTTCAATATCGCGGTGCTTGACTGCGGAATAAAAACCAACCAACTCCGCATTTTTGAAGAGCTTGGTTGTGCCTGTCGCGTGTATCCCAACACAACACCAGCCATGAAAATACTGGAGGACAAACCAGACGGCATCTTCATATCCAACGGTCCTGGCGACCCGACCGGAGTACCGGAGGTTGTGGAGGTTGTGCGTGGACTTATCACGGCGGGTCTGCCAACTTTCGGAATATGTTTCGGTCACCAAATGATCGCGCTCGCACTGGGGGCATCAACCTACAAGCTTAAATTCGGACATAGGGGAGCAAATCATCCGGTGAAAAATTTACGCACCGGAAAGGTTGAAATAGCCTCGCACAACCACGGATTCTGCGTAGATCCCGACTCCCTCAACCCCGATCTGCTGGAGGTGTCACACATCAATCTGAACGATAACACTGTCGCCGGACTGCGGCACAAAAAACTACCGCTCTTTTGTGTTCAGTACCATCCCGAAGCCTGCCCCGGTCCGAACGATCCACGCTACTTGTTTGATGAGTTTATGGAGATGCTCGCAAAATGAAGCATACCGACTGGATTGCAATACTGGATTTCGGATCACAGGTTACTCAGCTAATCGCCCGCCGGGTTCGCGAGCAGAATGTTTATTGCGAAATACTGCGGCACGACACCAGTGCTGAGAAGCTTAAAGAGATGGAACCCAGAGGCGTGATACTGTCCGGCGGCCCGGCCAGTGTTCTGGCAGATGATGCCCCGGAATGCGATCCCGCTGTGCTGGAACTGGGCATTCCTGTTCTCGGCATCTGCTATGGAATGCAACTCATCACCCGCCTGCTTGGTGGACAGGTTCAACCGGGCAATGAACGCGAATTCGGACGGGCAATAATAGATGCACGGAACGGCGGTCTTTTCTTTGAAGGGCTAAAGCCAGAACTACAGGTCTGGATGAGTCACGGCGATCAGGTTGCCACACTTCCCTCCGGGTTTACAAGAACAGCCTCCAGCAAAACCTGCCCATACGCTGCCATGGCACACCCACAAAAGAGAATCTTCGGACTTCAATTCCATCCCGAGGTCGTTCACACGCCACAGGGTAGCGAGATGTTGCGAAATTTCGCGCTGGAGATATGCGGTTGCGCAGGCGACTGGGAGATGTCGCAGTTTATACGCGAAAATATCGCCGCCATCCGTGAAAAGGTTGGAGACGGGCATATTCTCTGCGGACTCAGTGGCGGGGTCGACTCCTCCGTGGTCGCCGCCCTTCTGCACAAAGCGGTCGGAGATCAGCTTCACTGTGTTTTTGTCGATAACGGATTGCTCCGTTACCACGAGGCGGAACAGGTGGAGGAACTCTTCGGTCGAGCGTTCGGAATGGATCTGCACGTTGCCCAAACGGGGGAGCTGTTCCTTAAACGCCTCAAAGGTGTCACCGACCCGGAGAAAAAACGTAAGATTATCGGTGGCACGTTCATAGATGTTTTCACCGAAAAGGCGAAAGACCTGCCGCCCATTAAATTTCTGGCGCAAGGCACACTCTACCCCGATGTCATTGAAAGCATCTCACCCATCGGCGGACCGTCGGCAACTATTAAAAGCCATCACAATGTGGGCGGGTTACCGAAAGAACTGGGCTTCGAGCTGATCGAACCATTGCGTGAGCTGTTCAAGGACGAGGTGCGTGAACTGGGACGCGAACTGGGACTGCCGGACTATGTTGTAGACCGCCAGCCATTCCCCGGACCCGGACTGGCGGTGCGCATAATCGGTATGATCACTCCAGAGAACATCAAAATCCTCCAACAGGCCGACCTGCGGGTGCGCGAAGAGATAATGAAAATGGAGAATCATCTTGATGTCTGGCAGTACTTCGCTGTGTTGCTTCCAATTCAGACTGTAGGGGTGATGGGCGATAACCGCACCTATGAAAACGTGATCGCCGTCCGCGCCGTTCAAAGTCTTGATGGGATGACTGCGGACTGGTATCCCCTGCCCCACGCGGTGCTGGATGCCATCTCGTCACGCATAATCAATGAAGTGCGCGGTGTGAACCGCGTTGTTTACGACATAAGTTCAAAACCTCCGTCAACGATTGAATGGGAATAATATGCCAAAACGAACCGACATTAAACACATTTTGATAATCGGCTCCGGTCCGATAATAATCGGGCAGGCCTGCGAATTCGACTACTCGGGAACCCAGGCGTGCAAGGCTCTGCGCGAAGAGGGATACAAGATAACACTGGTGAATAGCAACCCCGCCACTATCATGACCGATCCCGACACCGCCGACAACACCTATATCGAGCCGATCAATGCCGAAACAATCGAAAAAGTCATCGCTAAAGAGCGTCCCGATGCCCTGTTGCCAACACTGGGAGGGCAGACTGCTCTGAACACCGCCATGGAGCTATCTCAATCCGGAGTTCTGGAAAAATACAATGTCGAGATGCTCGGTGCCAACGCCGAGGTGATCAATCGCGCCGAAGAACGCGACCTTTTCAAAAAAACTATGGATGAGGCCGGCGTGGCTTACCTCAAGAGCCATCACGTCCACAATCTTGAAGAGGCCAAAGAGTTCGCTGAAAAAAACGGCTTCCCAATCATCATCCGCCCCAGTTACACCCTCGGCGGAACCGGCGGCGGGATCGCCCACAACATGGACGAACTTCTTAAGATCGCCGAGAACGGACTCCAGGCAAGCATGACAACCGAGGTGCTTCTGGAAGAGTCGGTCGTCGGCTGGAAAGAGTTTGAGATGGAGGTGATGCGCGACAAAAAAGACAACTGCGTCATCATCTGCTCAATCGAGAACATGGACCCCATGGGCATTCACACTGGCGACAGTATCACCGTCGCCCCCGCGCAGACACTGACCGACCGCGAATATCAGATCATGCGCGATGCATCAATCCGGGTCATTCGCGCAATTGGAGTGGAAACCGGCGGTTCAAACGTCCAGTTCTGCATCGAGCCTGAAACCGGACGCATGGCAGTCATTGAGATGAACCCGCGCGTCTCACGCAGTTCCGCGCTGGCATCCAAAGCAACAGGCTTCCCGATCGCCAAGCTGGCTGCCAAACTGGCCGTCGGATACACGCTTGATGAGCTGCCTAACGACATCACACGCGAAACCCCCGCATGTTTCGAACCGGCTATCGACTACTGCGTAGTAAAAGTTCCGCGCTTCACTTTCGAAAAATTCCCCTCCACCGACCCATCCCTCGGAGTCAGCATGAAATCTGTCGGCGAGACAATGGCCATCGGTCGCAACTTCCGCGAGGCGCTCCAGAAGGCGTTCCGCGGTCTTGAAATTGGTGTGGACGGACTGGACCTCAAGGCGGAACTGCGCGTACCCAAAGATAAAATCAAAGAGACGCTCGAAAGCCCGCACGTCGATCGCTGTATCGCCGTCAAATGCGCCATTAAACGCGGATTCAAACAGGACGAGATCTACAATCTGACGAAAATAGACCTCTGGTTTATCGACAATATAGCCCGCATCTGCGAGATAGAGAGGGAGATCATAGATGCCCCCCGCGACACCCCGCTCAACGCTGACACACTCCTGTGTGCCAAACGTTCGGGTTTCTCCGACGAGCAGATATCAAAGCTGACAGGACGCGCCTTCAGTGGTGCGGATATCCGGGAACACCGTAAAAAGAATGGCATAATTCCAGTTTACGGATTGGTAGATACCTGTGCTGGCGAATTTGAGGCCTACACCCCCTACTTCTACTCAACCTATGCAGAACATGACGAAACCCGTGCAGATTCAGACAAAAAGAAGGTTATGATTCTCGGCAGCGGACCCAACCGTATCGGGCAGGGCATAGAGTTCGATTACAGTTGCGTACACACAGTGATGGCACTCAAAGAACTCGGTTATGAGACCATCATGGTCAACAGCAATCCGGAGACTGTCTCAACCGACTACGACACCTCCGACAAACTCTTCTTTGAACCCCTCACATTCGAAGACGTAATGAACATCTACGAAAGAGAGCAACCTGAGGGCGTTGTGGTGCAGATGGGCGGACAAACACCACTTAATCTTGCCATCGCACTCAAGAACGCTGGTGTTCCAATCCTTGGAACCTCCCCCGAAAGTATTGATGCTGCCGAAGACCGCGAACTATGCCGCAAGTTGCTTGATAAACTTGGACTGAAACAACCCGAAAGCGCAACGGCGAAGACGCTCAGCGACGCGCAGTTGATCGCTAATCAGCTCGGTTTCCCGGTTATGATCCGCCCATCATACGTACTCGGTGGACGTGCCATGATGGTTGCGTACAATCACGAAGAATTTGTTCCTTTTGTCAACGCCGCATTCAACGCCAGTCCCGGACATCCCGTACTGATAGACAAATTCCTTGAGAACGCCATCGAACTGGATATTGACCTCGTCTGCGATGGTGTTGACACCTATGTCGGCGGCATTATGCAGCACGTTGAAGCCACCGGCATTCACTCTGGCGACAGTGCCTGCTCCCTCCCGCATGACTCTGTCGATGACGCGATGATCGAACGCATCAGTGCTGCCTGCTCAAAGATCGCCATGGAGCTATCGGTGAAAGGGCTCATGAACGCCCAGATCGCCGTCAAGGACGATGATTTCCACATAATAGAAATCAATCCGCGTGCATCACGCACCGCCCCGTATGTCAGCAAGGCAACCAATGTGCCACTCGCGAAAATAGCAGCGAAAGTGTCGGTTGGCAAAACACTCAATGAGCTTGGTCTCGTCGGACAGAAACCTGTTATGAAATGGCACTCTGTCAAAGAGGCAGTCTTCCCTTTTGATCGTTTCGCGGGTGTCGATCCAATCCTGGGGCCGGAAATGAAATCGACTGGCGAGGTTATGGGGATAGGTTCCACATTTGAAGAGGCGTACTGGAAGGCGCAGATCGCTGCGGGACAGAAACTCCCCGCCAGCGGCACAGTGTTCCTCAGCGCATGCGACCGCGACAAGGACTGGATGATCGCGATAGGAAAACAGCTCGCAGAACTGGGTTTTGCCCTGACCGCGACTGCCGGTACCGCTGCCGCTCTACATGATGCAGGGCTTAAAGCGCAAACCATGTGTAAACTCATTGAGATGCAAAGCCCCAATATTCTGGATTTAATGCGTGAAGAAAAGATTGACCTCATCTTTAACACCCCCAGCGGTCCAATATCACGGGTCGATGAGACAAGTATCCGCTCCGAGGCCATCCTGCGTCGCGTTCCGATTGTCACCACGCAGTCAGGGGCGGAGGCCACCCTCCGCGCTATCATATACCGTCGCCAACACGACCCTGAAGTCAAATCCCTCCAGGACTACTATCTGATGACACAGTAGAAAGCCGAGGCGGAACGCTCCTGTTCCGCCAGGCAAACCGTCAAAAAAGACCGATGCTTTACAAATTCGGCAAAGCATCGGGGTTTCCCGTTCAGGGTTCCAAAACAACAGCACGCAATTTAAACAGCTCTTTAGAGACCAGTTCATGGGTCTGAACCTTGATGTTGACATCGCCTTTCTCGAGCCGTACTTTGCCGAGCAGTATCTTCTTGTTGACAACCCCCGGCAACACCTTTTGAGTGAACGTCTGCCCGGCAATCTGAACCTCATAACTGTTCTCCCCGGATTTTTTGTCTGAATCGTAAACAACAAAGAGATTGAACTCGGTTGCTGTTTCAATCCTGTTCCGCCAGAGAACATAATCGGCTTTCTTCTTCCAGTTTTTAACGTAACTGTCGCGAACTTTACCAGCTCCGTAACTCAGATTTCCCCCACCCGTCTGTCCGTCAAAAACGTGCAGTCGGTTCACCTGCGTCGGCGAAATAAGCCGGACAGAATCACATTCAATCTCTCCGCGACATTCAAGCGCGAGCACAGGAACAACCTCTTTTGACAATCCGGCGGGCAGATGAATTTTGACATCACCAGACGGCTCTCTCTCAAAGCGCAATCCGGCTCCAGTCTTGTCAGACA
>CAYTQP010000040.1:9734-19651 GCA_964440175.1 uncultured Verrucomicrobiota bacterium | reverse complement strand
TGTATCATAGCAGTTAATGGAGAAAATGCTTCTCTTTTTTGAAATATTCGGGTTATCGCACGCAGACAAATACAGGATAAAAGGCTGAAATTAAAAACGGGAACTGACGCAATCAAGTGAGAAGTTTATTGCTTCTCTCTTCAATGAATGATGCCGCAACTATTTTTCTGTAAATTTGAAAACCATACGGGTAAAGTCTCATCTTTTTCACATTTAAATAAAAATTCCCCGCCATTCCATATAGCCCTGAGAGATTAAGTGTAAACGCTTGATTTTAAAGGGATGCTTTATTGGTTTCAAATAATTGGAATCTCAACTTTTCAACACCCTTCCCGTCAACGGGTCACTCCTGAAGATCTTTGCGGGAAGAGCAGGCAAACACATTTCAGAATGAAATCTGGAGAACGATCAAGCTCACTTTCAGTGCGCATAAATGTCACCTTAAAAATCGGGCGGCTTTAACCGTAAAATGGAGTTCCCGGTTATTGATTCTTTTTTGTCGGATCAGCCATACACCCAAAATGCCGGCTCCAATTAAAGCTATGGCTGAAGGTTCAGGAATCACTCCTGCAACTATCGGAGTATTGGGTGTATCCTCATATGCCCAGCCATTTACCAATAGACGATTACTTGGAGAACTTGGTGCATGAATGGAAAGCCATCCATAATGGAGTTGATTATCGATGGAAATCTCTAATCCAATATAATATTCGGTATTGTAGTAAGGATCAGGAATTGAGATTTCGGCATCATATGATGTCATCATAGTCACAACTGAATGATAACCACTGGAATTCCAGACTTGTCCTGATTCGCCAATAATATCACCATTTTTTAAGATTGATGAGGCGAATAAGTTTCCATTACGTCCATAATTATAACCTGAAATACGCGTGTTGTCACACAAGGAAAATCCTGCCTCTGTGAATCCGGCGGAGAAGATGATTTCGTCAGTACCATCGTTATTTAAGTCTAGTACATACTTCGTTGTCCCCCCTATATAACCAGAAGAAGCTTCTGAATAATCGTGATAAATCGAAATTTGATTATTTGCCCATGTAGAAATTATCGAGGCCCTAGAAAGGGGTGCATTAAGGATCAATACAACAACAATTAATTTCAAGAATAATGTTTTCATTTTTCTCCTGCCAATGTTATGCCCACCATTTTCCAAAATCGTTGCGGGTTTAAAAAATGGTCGAGTTGCTTATTGGGCAACACGGTAATCAGTTTTTTGTGACAATTTATATTGTAATTCATTGTACTCGGTCAGTTGCCGACGGAGAGTGTGGCATAGGTGGCGCTGTTGATTGATTCGGAGCCGTAGACCCATTTGTCGGCAGGGTCTTTCAGTATCTCGCTGTCTATGTGGTCGGCGAAGAATTCGGTCGGGGTTGTGTCGGTCTCAACCTTAAGTACGCCTGTGCTTTTCGGCTCGAAGACGTAGGCACCGGGACCCTGAAGGTCCAGACTGTGGAGAATGACTTCCCCTCCGCTTTGGGAGAGGTTCAGGATGGTGTCCCAATTTCCGTTTTCAATTTCGAATGAGCCGCTGGAGATGCGCAGTCCGTCAATGCCGCCATAGGCCCAATAGATTGTCAGGTTGCCACCGCTCACAACAATGCTGTTGCCGGTCCCCTCGAATTTGGCGATACCCGTGATTTCAAGACAGCCGCCGGATATTTCCAGATTGGCACCTGATTCACCGGCACGCATCTCCAGTTTTGAGAGCGTGTGTGAACCGTCGAATATACGCACGTAATATCCGCTGTCAATCCAGACTTCGTCGGAGGCATCGGGGGTCTTGGCGGACTGGCTCCATGTTTCGATGTCTATGTTGCGATCCCAGTCGCCGATCTCACCCGCACTGCTGGGTGGCTTGACGCATTGCGCCGAAAAAACCGAGGCATAGGCAACGACACCAACGCACAACAGGAGGCATGCCGCCAAAATATATTTTAAATTACGTATGTTCATAAGTGTCACCAGTTGAATGAAGCTATGCATTTTGCGGTTTTATTGCAAGCATAAAATGAGGGCTTAATAAAAGTTGCCAATCAGAGGCTCATTCGATATACCTCCCCGTCAATGTGTGTCTGTGTTTGATTGGCTGACGGACAGGGTTTTGGCGGAATTTGGAAGGATGAGTTCATTCCGACGAGTGAAGATGGCCGCATCGTGAAAAAGGTTTAATTAATGGAGCGAAAGATGAATAGATGTTTGATACTGGGTTTGATTGTTTGCTGCGCGGTTGTTGCATTTTGTTCGGTTGATGCCGTGACTTTGGAATCTTCGCGTTCACGCGAGAATTTTGACAAAGATTGGAGTTTTGCCCGTTTTGGTCCTCAGCCCGATGGGTCGTCATTGTCTGAACCCGGTGCCACAGCGTGGCTTATTAATGCGGTGGCCTCAAGCGAAGAGGGTGTCAGGGGCAACATAGCTCAAAACGCGGTTGACGGAGATATGGCAACACGCTGGTGTGCAGCTGGTGTCGATTTGCCACAGTGGCTTCAGTGTGATCTTGGCGAGGTTCATTCCATCAGCCGGGTGGAGATTGCGTGGGAGTTCCCGGAATTGACGTATGGCGCGGAGATTAAGGGGAGTCTGGACGGCAAACGTTGGCGTTCTCTTCCAACCTCCTGCCGTTATCTGCGTATCGCTGTTACGGAACTGCCGGATTCTAAGTGGGCCAGCATTCGGGAGGTGCGGGCAATTGATTCCGAGGGGAAACAGGTGTCGAACAAGCGTGCCGAATGTGGCGTGCAACTATGGGATGCAGGGTTTGATGATAGTACGTGGTGTCAGCTCGACCTGCCGCACGACTGGGGAATAGAGGGCCCGTTCAGGGATGAGCTGGAGAATAATACAGGCAAACTTCCCTGGCGGGGGATTGGCTGGTATCGCAAGCAATTCAGTGTGTCCGCCGACGATAAAGGAAAGAGAATCTTCATTGATTTTGACGGAGCCATGGCCAACTCCAAAGTATATTTAAATGGTGAGTATGTTGGCGGCTGGCCGTATGGCTATAATTCATTCCGGCTTGACTTGACGAAGTTTGTCAAATTCGGAGAGGAGAATGTCCTTGCGGTGCGATTGGATACGGTACACTGGGGGTCACGCTGGTATCCCGGTGCCGGCATCTACAGGCATGTTTGGTTGGTTAAGACCGCTCCGATTCATGTTGCGCACTGGGGAACTTATGTGACAACCCCGGCAGTGACCAAAGAGAGCGCGACGGTTAAAAATGTGGTCACAATTGACAATCAGTCCCCTGAAAAGATGTCGGCAAAGGTTATTACCATAATATTTGAACTCTCCGCCGACGATGAGGTGGGGGCGGAAGTGGCACGGAGTGCTCAGTCGGATGTTACTGTCGATGCGGGAAAAAACGCGAAAGCCGAGCTGTCCGCAGTGGTTAAGATGCCTAAACTGTGGGGGTTAAAATCTCCAAGCCGCTATCTTGCCAGAACAGTTGTGGCGGTTGGTGGCAAACTGGTTGATCAATATGACACTCCTTTTGGAATCAGAACATTTCGATTTACGGCGAAAGACGGGTTTTATCTTAATGGAGAACGTGTGCGGATGAACGGTGTGTGCAATCATCATGATTTGGGACCGCTCGGATCGGCCGTCAACAGCAGTGCCGTCAGACGTCAGATCAGAATCATGCGGGAGATGGGGTGCAATGCCATACGTACCGCTCACAATCCGCCGTCTCCCGAATTGCTTGAGTTTTGCGATAAAATGGGTGTTATGGTTATGGATGAGACGTTTGATTGCTGGCATAGAGGTAAACGCAGAAATGATTACGCCAGCATCTTTGATGAATGGCACGTGAAAGACACAGAGGCCCTTGTGCTTCGAGACAGAAATCATCCGTCGGTTATTCTTTGGTCGACAGGGAATGAGATACCGGACAGGGCATCGAAAAGAGGGATGGAGATATCCAGAGAGTTTGCCGCCTTGTTACATAAACTTGATCCCATGCGCCCCGTTGTCAATGGTTGCAACGGCGCGACACACCACATGAAAAACGGTTTCCAGAAAACGGTCGATATTTATGGCTTTAACTACGCCCAAAACGGATATCCTGCATTCCATAAGGTGGAGGGAAATGAGAATCAGCCGTTTCTTGCATCGGAAACTTCTTCGGCAAGCAGCTCGCGCGGGGAGTATTTCTTCCCTGTGAACAGAAACAGTAAGGCTGATTTCCAACTGAGTAGCTACGATGTTCAGCATCCAGGCTGGGGATGTACGCCGGATGCCGAATTTGCAGCCCTGGATAAAACACCCGCCTGCCTAGGTGAGTTTGTGTGGACAGGATTTGATTATATTGGTGAGCCGACCCCTTACAACAAGGATATGAGCAATCTTCTCAACTTCACGGATCCGGTGAAGAGGGCGAAGTTAAAGAAAGAGCTTGAAGAACTCGGAAAAATAAAGGTTCCTTCCAGAAGCAGCTATTTTGGCATAGTCGATTTGTGTGGATTTAAAAAAGACCGTTTTTACATCTATCAGGCACGCTGGCGGCCGGAGTTGCCGATGGCGCATATTCTGCCGCACTGGAACTGGCCGGAGCGGATTGGAGAGATTACGCCTGTGCATGTTTACACCTCTGGAGACGAGGCTGAGCTGTTTCTGAATGGTCGCTCGCTTGGTCGCAAAAAACGCGGTCCTTTCGAGTACCGTTTCCGCTGGAATGACGTGGTCTATCAGCCCGGCAAGTTGCGGGTTGTCACCTATAAGAACGGTGACCCCTGGGCTGAGGATCAGGTAGTGACAACCGGTAAACCAGTCGCCATCGCGCTGGAGAGTGACAGCAGTAGAATAGACTCGGACGGAATGGAGCTCGCGTTTATCACGGTCTCTGTTGTTGACGCGAACGGGCTTGTTGTGCCACGCAGTGGTAATCTGATAAATTTTGAGATCGGTGGTTCGGGAGAGCTTGTGGCTGTTGGTAGCGGTAACGCCGCCAGTCATGAGTCATTCCAGGCGCATCACCGCAAGGTCTATAACGGAAAATGCCTGCTGATTGTCCGGTCAAAATCAGGCGTGTCCGGCAAAATCAAGATAACGGCAACATCAGAGGGTTTAACATCGGCTAAACTGAAGATAACCGCGAAATGACGTGCATGCCGATAGGGGGCATTGATTAATCATCGGTTTTGCCGCCAAAGAGTGAATTATCGGCTGGACCGAGCCAATTTATGTTGAATTTACTGAAGTGGGCAACGGGTGGCAGTTGCGGTGTCTCCGAGGTGACGTGACCATCACACCAGACAACATTGACTTTGCCCCGGTGGCGGTAGTGAATGGAAGGTGTGGTTCTTTCGCCAGTTGTATCGTTCGGTCCGTTCACAAACGTGTATGGTTCGGCGAACGAATACTCGATCAGATAGAGCGGCTCGCAGTATGGCAGGGCAAAAGCGGTGTCGCAGAACATGACGATTTTAGAAGGTTTGTCTATGGCATCGGGTGGCATACCGCGTTGCAGAGCATTCAGCGTGCGACCTGCAAGATACACCTGTGACCCAACCCCGTCACGATTGTAACCGTATCCACCGCAGGATGATTCAAAGGCCTGATTGGCATAGGGGCTGGTGTCATATTTGCTGAACGAGGGGCACATGCGAATTTGCTTTGATGCGCCCATGTATGGTGCCAGCGGACCGTGTTGTCCGTCGAAGGGATCGGACATTTCCTCTCGTCGTCCGTGCCAGCGTTCTTTGTTCTCTATCATTATGTCTTTAGCGGCGGGGGCGAACCAGCCTTTGTCAGCGGCGTACATCATATTGGCCTGGCAGATTGCACGTAGATTGCCTTTGCATTTGAGAGAGCGGGATCTGGCCATAGACTTGCTGATTACAGGGATTACTATGGTCATGAGTATGCTGATGATGGCGATAACTACCAGTAACTCAACCAGTGTAAACGCACGGATTGCCGGTAAAAAGCTCCAAGGGTTGGAACTTTTTTTGCCTCGTTTGTCCGAAGGTTGGAACTTTTTACTCATAATTTTTTCACGTCCAGCCGATAAAATCTTCGGCTTCTGCCGGATTCTTCATCAATGGCTTCAAGCGTCGTGAGATTATTGGTCGTTCCAGTTTTGGAGCAATACATTACGCTCCAGCTTTCCCGCTGAAGATCGCCAGTTGAACTTAGAATAATCTCAACATCTGTTGCATCCGCTCTTTTCTGGAATTGTACACGAATGCGGACTCTTCCGTCAACAAGTTTTGGAGAAAGAGTGAAAGGGCTACTATTGACGTGACGCGCATCGGTCTTGAGCGCGTACTCCAGTAGATTCGGTATGCCATCACTGTCCCAGTCTGCGGTGTCTGTGGCACGTTGACTGCCGGAGTCAGCACCAAATGTGATCTGACGCCACCTTTCAAGGGGCGTGTCGGCGGGGTTGACGATGATGGCGATGGCATCAAGATCGAATCCGGCTGACCCTGAATTGGGGTAGGGGTCGTATATGATGTTTCCAGAGGAATCGAGATAACTGGCGTTGCCGATTATGTCGATCAGCCGGACAAAACGTATGTTTCCTATATCTATCAGCGGGTCGTTGATTTTTGCAAGATCGAATGGTGTGCCGAAGCCTTGGCGGTATTTCCCTGCAAGTCCGTCGATATCGGTTGGGTCGGATGCTCCGTATTCGGGAACCGGGTGCGTCGTGAGCGAGTGGCAGGGGAAGCGTGCAAAGTTTGTCCCATCGCTGGAGACCTCGCAATATGCCAGTTCGAGGAAAGTGTCGTTGAATGAGTTTTCGAACACGGCAAAGTCATATCCCGGTCCGTTGCGGATAGGGTTGTTGAATGTCATAGTGATTTGACCGCCGTCGCCGAGGCAGACTATGTTGAACGAGTTGCCTTCGGCGACTCCGAGGGCGTTGGATGGATTCTGCCACTGCGCAGAGCAGTTCGCGCCGTTGATGTAGTTGGTCCAGCCAGTCGCCCAGCCATGAATTGCCGGATCGTTACGAGCCACAGCGGTTGAGTTAGTGACTCCGACCGCAGGGGGGTAGGGTCCCGCCTGCGTTCGGGCAACACCCGCCTGCAGCAACGCAACGATACAGAGATAAAGGAGTTTATGTCTCATTACTCCGTCGTCGATTTATGATGATGGTGAGTATGCCCATAAATAACAGTGTCGCTGGCATGGGTTCGGGAATGGCGAGGGCGTTTTGATAGCCGTATGATACGCTGTCTCCGTTTTGCGGATAGTTCCCCCAGGCACCGACACCAGTCGCGGCACTGTTGATATAGGCGACGTAGTTTGTCCCGTTGTTGGCGAAGGAACTCACTTTGTAGTTGCTGTTGCTGAGACCGGGGATGAATGTCCCCCACAGACCGTTGGCGGGATTGTAGCTTTTAAGTCCATTGTGAAGGTAGCCTCCCGCCCAGATCACGCCGCGCCCATCGACGGCAATGGACGAAATGTCACCGCCTGCGCCGAAGTCGCACACCAGTGTTCCGTCTCCGATGGAGAGCGATGAGCCGGCTATGGCGGAGTCGATCAGGGATTTAGCGAACAGGTACACCTTGCCGTCGTCGTTGTCGCCAACAAACAAATTTCCTGCGCTGTCGAGGGCGATTCCCGCGCTGTACTGCGACACATCACTAATCACCACCTTGCGGACACTCCCGTCGAGAGTGCTGTAGCGGATTCCGTGACGGTTGCCCCCTGTTCCTGTGTCGGCACCAGCGGTGAACACACTGTTGGCATCCCTCATAACACCGTCATAGTTTTGGATGTTGCCACCGATGGCGCTGAAGCTGGAGGTTGTGTTGTCGGGGTTGAATGAGTGGATTGGGGATGCTCCCCATCCGCCGGAGCCAAGAACGGCACTGTCGGCGTTGAAAACCGAGATAAACGACGGGTCGACGGTAGGCTCATTTTGAAACGCGGTGACATCTGCCGCTCCCCAGACGTTTTGCAGATACAGATTGCCGTGTTCTCCGAAAACAAATCGTCCGTCTGGCAGGTTGCCAAAGCTTGCGGTGAAATAGTCTGCCGAGAGCGATGGCAGGGTGAATTGGGTCCAGACCGCATGCGCGGATGAAGTGACCAGTGTCAGCACCAAAAACGTGGCGGTTTTAATCGTTTTATTCATTTTTTGCCTTTCTGTCCCTTGCGCGGGAACATTTAACTTAAGTTGGTTATTCCCGAGGCAAAAAAAGACCTTTATCTCCCGTGATGAGTGAAAAAGGTCGCAATCGTTAACCGTTTTCCCTGCTGCGGGGAAATCACCAAACATTAACACGTAGACAACACGTCTTCTGGCTTCCGGCTAATCATTCTACTAACCCGTCTTCCCTTCTATTGAAAGTGACATTTGGGTTTTCGCTCCGGTTACAGCGGCGCGACCGCACCCGATTTTCACGGGCTTCCGTAATTGCTTCCGTATCCACTAATAAAAAGAACTGGTTCCGCTTATAAATGAAAGGCACTGGTCATGGAAGCAAATTTTTGATTTTAATGTGAATCCCCATGAAATATGTTGTAATGCGCCGCCGCTTTGTCTACCATGTTGCCGAGTGGTTATCAGCGGATTTCACCGAAAAAAGAAGACTGGCAAAGAGATGAATTCAATACTATTAGGAAAAACACAGGAAGAATTGACCGCGATTGCCGCTGAACTGAAGCTGTCGTCTTACAGGGGAAATCAGATAGCGAACTGGATATATAAAAAACACGCTGTCGAACTAGACGAGATGACCAACCTCCCGGCGCAACTTAGATCGGGAATGAGTGAGCATTACCGGATCGGCAGGGAAACTTTTCTTGAGGTGGCTGAATCGAAGGATGGAACAAAAAAATATCTTTTTCCTTGCGGTGGCGGGCGGCGGATTGAGACCGCACTTATTCCCGATGGTCGGAGAAATACGCTGTGTGTCTCCACGCAGGCGGGGTGCGAGCGCGGTTGCCGTTTCTGCTTCACTGCCCGAAGCGGTTTTAACGGGAACATCAATGCGAGTGAAATTTTGAATCAGTATGCAAGCGTTCCCGAGCGCGACACAATAACCAATATTGTTTTTATGGGAATGGGGGAGCCTTTCGATAATACCAACGCCGTTCTGAGGAGTGTTGAAGTGTTGACTGCTGACTACGGTTACGCCATGAGTCCGACTCGTTTGACGGTTTCGACAGTTGGCGTTATGCCAGGAATGAAGCGTTATCTTAACGAGACCCGCGCTCATCTCGCAATAAGTTTGAATTCGCCGTTTGCCGATGAACGCGCTCGCTTGATGCCGATTGAGAAACAGTTCGCCATAAAGGATGTTGTTAAGCTGGTGCGGGAGTACGACTGGAGCGGGCAGCGACGTTTGACATTTGAGTATATAATGTTTGCGGGTGTCAACGATTCCAGGGGTCACGCGGAGGCTGTTGCGCGATTGCTTCGCGGACTCGAATGCCGCGTGAACCTGATTCCGTTCAATTCTGCGCCCGGTCTGGATTTCGCCTCATCAAGCCGCGATGTCATAGAGCGTTTTCAGGGACAATTGAAACGCGCCCGCATTATGACCATAATCCGCAAATCCAAAGGCGGCGACATTGCTGCTGCCTGCGGACAACTCTCTGGTGAACGCGAGAGTGTCCGGCGATAACAAACCTCTAAACGAATTCCTCAGCCCGCGGGTGGCGCGTGAATGCATGTGCCGTGGAGGGCGTGGGCGGCCTCCATCCATATTTCGGAGAAAGTGGGATGAGCGTGGATGGTGTTACCAATCTCCTTGGCGGTTAGTTCTGCGCGAATAGCCACGCATGCCTCGGCAATAAGGTCTGTGGCGTGCGGACCGACGGCCTGCGCTCCCAGAAGCTGTCCTGTCGCCGCGCTGGCAATCCATTTGACAAAGCCCTCGGTTTCGTTTGCCGCCAGTGCCTTGCCAAGACCGCGGAAGAGAAACTTG
>CAYTQP010000040.1:0-9724 GCA_964440175.1 uncultured Verrucomicrobiota bacterium | reverse complement strand
CTCTCTCGATCTCCACGCCCTTCTTTTCAGCCTCGGTTTCGGTGAGTCCGCAAACAGCGACTTCAGGCATGGTGAAGATTACGCCGGGAACCAATTTCTCTTCCGGCTTCAGCGTCTTTCCGCAGGCGGTTTCGGCGGCGTGGATGCCTTGTGAAGTGGCGGCGTGGGCAAGCTGAACGCGACCACTGACATCACCAATGGCGTATATACTGGACACCTTGGTTCGGCTGTGTTGATCCACCGTGATGAAGCCGTTTTCATCGGTATCAAGCCCGGCTTCATTCAGGTTGAGTCCGTCTGTGACGGGTTTGCGTCCAACCGCCACTAGGAGCATTTGCGCCTCCAGTTTTTTGCCACTAGCGGACGCAGAGACTCCGCTGGCGGTTGCTTCGATATTTTCCAGCGGGGCACCAGTGAGGATTTGAATGCCCAGTTCTCTCTTCATGCCGCGCTTCACAACGGAGCGAACATCTTTGTCAAGTAGCGTTAGAATATCGTCGAGTAGCTCCACGATTGTCACTTTAACGCCCAGCGCGGCGGCCATGCAGGCGAGTTCGCAGCCGATATAGCCACCGCCGAGGACGATGAGGCTCTCTGGCAGTTTGGTTAGTTCGAGAAAGGCGCGACTTTCCAGTATGCGTTCATTTTCAGGAATAAATCCGGGAAGAGCGGATGTGGAGCCGGTGGCTATGATAATTTTTTCCGCCTTTATCTTGCTTACGCCTTCACTGCTGGTGATGGCGATAGATTTCGTGCCAATGAAGGAGGCAATTCCGTCATAAGTTGTAATTTTGTTGGCTTTAAGCAGGGAACCAACCCCGTTCCGCAGAGTTTCGACCACCTTGTCTTTGCGTTTGGTCATGATAGGGTAGTCAATCTTTGCACCAGTAACACTGATCCCAAGCTTATCGGCTTTTCCTATTCGCTGGTAGAGTTCCGCGCCGGCGATAAGCGTTTTGGTGGGGATGCAACCGCAGTTGAGACAGGTACCGCCCAGCCATTCGCGCTCCACAATCGCCACCTTTGCTCCAAGTTGCGCCGCCCGTATCGCGGCAGGATATCCGCCGGGTCCGGCACCTATTACTATAATGTCATATTGTTCCATAATTGTTATACTCCAGTTCTTTTCGTTGCTGAACGCAGTTTGCTGTCTACGCCAAAATGTGCCTATATCTCCAGTTTTGATTTTATGGTGTTCATGAATTCAAGTGCTTTCGCACCATCTATTACGCGGTGATCTGCCGACAGGGTGATCTTCATTATGTCCCGCACTGCAATTTCACCATCAATCACCACAGGTGTCGGCTTGGTTGACGCAACAGCCAGGATTGCGCTTTCGCCCGGATTTATGATGGCTGTGAACTGATCGACACCGAGCATCCCCATGTTGGAGATGGTGAATGTGCTTCCACTCATCTCTTCGGGCGTGAGTTTGCCATCGCGGGCCTTGACCACCAGTTCTTTGGCAACGGTATGCATCTCTCCAATATCCATACTGTCGGCGTTTCGTATGACCGGTACAACCAATCCGTTGTCGAGAGCAACCGCGATGCCGAGATGAACGCGGCTGTTCCATTTAACGCTTTTGCCGTCCGGAGTCATACTGTTGACGGAATCATGTTTTTTCAGGGCGGCAGTGACAGCCATCATCACATAGTCGGTGACGGAGTGGGCTGTTCCCTCGGCACTCTCTTTCAGCTTGCGCCGCTGATTGTTCAGAGCGGTCATATCGACAGAAATGGTGACAAAAAAGTGAGGAATGTTACGGAAACTCTGCGTTAGACGCTCCGATATCACCTGCCGCATTTTGCTCATTTGCCGAGGTTTCTCCTTTATGGCACGCTTGCAGTCGGCAACCATAATCTTGCCGCCCTCGCCAGAGCCGCAGATTTCGAGAATATCCAGTTTCTCCTCCTCTGCCAGATTTTTGGCGGTCGGGGAGATGCGAATATCGTCGTATCCGCGTTCATCCAGATACGCGACGACATCTTTCTCCACAACGCGCCCGCCAGGTCCGCTTCCTGTGATGGTGTTGAATGCAATGAGTTTGTCGTGGCAGAGTTTGCGTGCCCGCGGCGATATGAGTTTGCGGTCAGGCGGGGCGGGGATATCGACCACGGGCTGAACTTGCGCCGGAGCGACGGACGTGCCGGAAACGGCAGGAGGCAGACTCTTTTTTGCTGGTTTTTCAGGTTCTTTCTTTGCCGGCTTTGGCGGACACTTGATTTCAGGAATGGTGTCGCCGGGTTCACCGATAAACGCTACTGTGCTTTGCACTGGCACGGTTTTGCCTTCGGGTACAACAATCTTCAGCAGAGTTCCGTCACTGAAAGCCTCCGATTCGAGAATCGCCTTGTCGGTCTCTATCTCGAAAATGACATCGCCTTTGCTGATTTGGTCGCCTTCTGACTTATGCCACTTCACAATGGCGCATTCTTCGACGGTTTGTCCAAGTTTCGGCATCAATATTGGTTTTGCTTCTGACATGGTCTACTCCTAGAGGATTTCGTTTGCGGCGGCAACTATATCATCGCTGTCAGGCATGAACGCCTCTTCAAGGATGTGCGACTGGGGAGCGATACCGTTGAGGGCTCCGACACATTTTACGGGAGCATCCAGATAGTCGAACACTTTCTCCTGAACAAGAGTAGCGATCTCTTTGGTGAAAGAATTGATGTCGACTGCGTGGCTGGCGACAACGCAACGACCAGTCTTGCGAACCGAATTGAGAATAGCCTCCTTGTCAAGTGGCACAAGCGAACGCAGATCGATGACCTCAACATCCACGCCGTCAGCCGCTAGGGTTTCCGCTGCGTCAAGCGCGTTGTGCAGGGCTGGACCCCAGGTCACAATGGTCAGATCTTCGCCGGCGCGTTTGATGTCTGCCACGCCGAACGGAATGGTGTAATCTTCTTCCGGCACTTCGCCTTTAAGTCCGTAGTTGATCTGGGACTCTATGAACATAACGGGATTATTGTCGCGAATGGCCGTTTTCAGGAGACCTTTGGCATCGTAAGGGGTTGCCGGATAGACGATGTAGAGACCGGGAATATGAGCGAACATGGCCTCCAGCGTTTGTGAGTGTTGACCGCCGTAACCCTTGCCGCCCCCGACAGAGGCGCGGTATACCAGTGGGACCTCAACCTGTGCGCCGGACATGTAGTGCCATTTGGCCGCCTGATTGCTGATCTGGTCTGATGCCATCAGTGCAAAGTCCATATACATCAGTTCTGCCACTGGACGCAGACCCAGCATAGCGGCTCCGACTGCGGCACCGCAAATGCAGGCTTCGGAGATCGGGGTGTTGAATATCCGCTTGCGTCCGAACCCCTCCAGCAGACCCTTTGTGGCCTTAAAGGCCCCGCCGTAGTCGGCAATGTCTTCGCCAAAGAGAAACACGCGTTCATCGCGTAGCATCTCCTCGATGAAGGCCTCTTTTATAGCATCGCGATAGGTGAGCAACCCGTCTGCGTCACGTTCGATCTTCGGTAGATCGCTGATTTCGGGGTTACTGAACTCTGCTGGAACATCCGTGCTGGACGTGTCGGTGTAGAGATACTTCAGCGCGTCCTGTGGTGGTGGATCATCGGATTCTGTGGCGCGTACGGCGGCGCGTGCGTTACGTTCCACAACCCGTTTCTCGATTTTGGCGATGGATTCTTTGTCTAACACTCCTGTGTCGATCAGTTTCTTTTTGAACTGTGCAATGGGTTCCACTTCCTTCCATGCCTTTTCCTCGTCGCGGCTTCTGTATTCGTTGCGTGGGTCACTTAGCGAGTGACCGTAGTAACGGTAGGTATCCAGTTCCAGCAGCACAGGCCCGTCGCCCGCGCGGCATATCTCTCCGGCGCGTTTGACTGCGTCGCGGACGGCGAGAACATCCATACCGTTCACTACTTCAGCGTGCATATTGTTGTCGGCGAATCCAGCCGCACGTCGTGCGAGGTGTTCGATGCCGGCGACCTCGTTATCGGCGCGACCGGTCATTCCGTAGTGGTTGTTCTGGATTATAAAGATAACCGGCAGACCGCATTTGTCCTCGCCTGCGAGGTGGTTGTCGTACTGATACTGCGCTGCCCAGTTGAGAGATTCCAGTACCACGCCATTTGAATAGGCTCCATCGCCCGCAAAGCAACAGACTAGGTTTTCGGACTCCAGATAGCGCAATCCAGTTGCTGCACCGGTGGCGATTGGAACACCGCCGCCAACAATGGCGTTGGCGCCGAGATGTCCGATGGAGAAATCGGCGATGTGCATACCACCACCGCGCCCTCGGCAGTAGCCATCTTCTTTGCCGAAAAGCTCGGCGATAGTGCGAAAGACGTGGTCTTCCAAGGCATCCTCAAGCAACTCAGCTCGGGTTGAACTCTTACTCTTCGGCACACGTTTTCTGAGCTGATCATCGTCCATGTGCAGTATTGATGCCGTTCCTTTTGCCATACTGTCGCCGTGACCGCGATGGGTGCTGGTGATCTTGTCGGTTGGTAGCAGTGCCGCGCAGGCGCCCACGGCGGATGCCTCCTGACCGATTGAGACATGTGTTGGTCCGCGATAGTTAAAGTCGGAGATTGGTTCATAGGCACCGGAGCGCAGTTTCACGATCATATTTTCAAGCTCGTTCACCATCAGCATATTCTCTAATATTTCGGCGGCTGAATCCGCAGTGAGATCGCCGCTATCAAGCTCTTCCTTCAGCGTTTTTTTGTAGATGAATCCCTCTATTTTTCCGCAATCGAGGGTGAACGGGGTAAAGTCTGGGCGCATATTGCTCAGATAATTATGCGGGTTTATCTCTTTATTTGCCATTGGTACTGTTCCTCAGTTTATAGTGTTGCTATTCCCATTTTATTGATATCTGTTAAAAACTTTTTATTGGTTTTTTTATCGGTCACTAGCACGGAGATATTTTTGATCGTGCCCGCACGGGCGAATGAGACCTTGCCGATTTTACTACTGTCCACGAGCAGGATAACGCGATCGCTTCGCCTCATTGCCAGTTGTTTTGTAAACGCCTCGTCTGGGTCCGTAGTGGTGAGTCCGTCCTTTATTGTAAGTCCGATGGTTCCCATGAAGGCAGCATCGAAATGCAATTTTTCGAGAATTGGTTGCGTCAGTGCGCCAACCATCGTTTGACTGCGGCGGCGCAGTTTGCCGCCGATCAGCGTCACTTGCGGTCCGGAACCGCTTAGTTCGATTGTGGTGCGCAGTGAATTTGTCACTATTCTTATATCCGTTCGTATTCTCAGGATGCGTGCCAGTTCAAGCAAGGTGCTTCCTCCGTCCAGATATATAGTTTCGCCTGGAGCGACTAGGTCTGCCGCCACCTCGGCAATCTGGCGTTTCTCGCGTGTTGCCATTGACGTTTTATCATCAAAAAGGGGTTCCTCCAGATTGGTCTCCATTGATATTGCCCCGCCGTGAACACGACGGAGAACTCCGCTCTTTTCCAGCTGGACTAGATCGCGTCGCACGGTTGGTCGTGACACACCCAGTTCCACGCAAAGCTCGTCAACGCGGACAACCCTGCGCTCACGCGCAATATCACGCAGTTTCGCCAACCTCTCCGGTATTAAGGTTTTCTCTTTTTTATTCATAGCGACACATAAGTACACAATAAATCAAAAACAATCAAGTGCGAATTATGAAAAAATAAGAATATATTTGGGAGAATAACGGGTGTGTGGCGAATCAGGTTGTTGAGCTGAGAGCGATATTAAGCATGGTTGCACGGAGGGTATCTGTTGGGCGTATCAAGCTACACGTATTATTTTTAAACTTAACAAATCCTCTGGATTCCAATTTCCAGATATGGGTTGACAGTGAGCTTGGTGAATAGTTCCATTTCCGTGTAAGTTCCCGCCGGGGAAGGGGTTCATTATTCATCATTTTAATCAGACAAATGCGGCGTGGATTAGCGAACGCTGTGGATGACATAAATATATTGTGTGGATTAAAATGTTTACATATGAGTTCTTCGTGCATAGCGTTCAGAAGTTGATCCGTGAACGGGATATTTTTATTGGGTTCGACGTGGTAATAGACAAATCTTCCGTTTCTCTGCGCCTGGATCAATCCCCGCGCATTCAGAGTTCGCAGGTATGCGGAGGCTGTACCATTTGAGATTTTGCAAAGCGAAGCCACCTCGAGAACGTGCATCTCTCCTTCGATTGCCAGCAATCTCAATATTTCTAATCTCGGCATATTTGCTAATGCCCGGCAAGTCCGCCAGAACGTGGGTTGCAGTTCCATTATAGTCTCCGCTTTAGTTGGTATTATTTTTAATAACATTTGAAATATACAACAGAAGTCCGATTGGATCAATAGTAAATATCAATAAATTCGCAGTTTGCAAACTGCAGAGAGAAATTATAAAAAAATGTTAGTATAACAGCTTGAAATCACTTTATTTCGCAGTTTGCAAACTGCGGAAAGAAATTATTAAAAACGTTGGTATAACAGCTTGGAATCACTTTATTTCGCAGTTTGCAAACTGCGAAATAAAATAGTGTTTGGAGGTGTAATAAAACTGAGCTGTCTCAATAAGGAAAAGTCTTGCGGGGTGGTGTCCGAAATTGTTCTGATGAGGGTGTTACTCCAAGGGGACGCACGGTTTCCTTGGTGTCATTTTTGCTGTTATCAGGCTGTCAAGCAGTGCTGCGACAGAAATACCGAGTGTGTACATGGATATATCTGACCACAAAAAACCGAAGCCGAGAACCAACGCGAAAATTTTGATCGAACGCAGACTCTCCAGCCAGGCTGGATGAAAGAGCTGTGAGATCTCAATTAAATAAGCGGTTGCAAGAGAGATGAAGAATGCCGGTTTTGTCTTTAATCGAAAGACAAGGCAATATAGGAGGAAGAGAAGTAGTGCCCATAAAAAGTCGCCGGCATAAGTTGTGTACCATTGCGGGAGGTGGTTAGGGGTGATTCTGGAGTGGAAACCAATTGCAATTATGAAAATAATAAGCGGTATGTAAATTTTCAGATTTCGCTTCATTCCGACTTTAGCAGAGGGATAAGACCGGTGGGGGCTTTGACGGTTTATTGCGAACTGATTTCCTGAACATTCCAGTTCTTGTCAACCCATAAGCCAATAATCTCAATATTTTTGTAGTGCTCCTTAAGATGTAATACCGCCTTTTTCGTGTGCGCGGTCTGCTCCTCTGCAGAGGATGGGTTTCCGGCACAGTCGTGATGTCCGACAACCGCTATCCCAATGGAGTTGTGTCGGTCGATGGAGATGTTTAACCGTTCAAAGATGGATCGGGCGGCAGTGCCGTTCGGTTCTTCGGCGAGTATGCGGTTTGGACCGGCCTCGGTGATGGAATCGACATATTTGACAACGAAATGGTTTTGCAGATATGCAATTACCGGTAGCTGTGTGCGTCCGTCTATACAGTTGATAGCGGTGCAGAAGCTCATGATGCAGTGTTTCTCTTGTAAAAGTTTTTAAGTTGAGTAAAAAGTGTTTTATTGGCAGCAAGAAATGTGAGTCTGTCGTTAGGCATATTCTTAATTATTCCGGCATCTCCTCCCGCCTGTTTTACAATGAGCATTCCGGCGGCAATATCCCATATGTATAGACCGGACTCAATGTACGCATCAGCACTTCCAGCGGCGACAAAGCAGGTGTCGAGCGCGGCGGCGCCGTATATGCGTGTTCGTTGCGTGTGAGCAAGAAGATCGTCGAAAAGCATTTTGGCGGATTTATCGTATTTCATCTGCTTCGGGAATCCGGTCAGCACCATTGCTCCCTCCGGATTCTGAACGAGAGAAGTGTGAATCGGATCGCCGTTGCAGAGCGATTTTGCTTCGTTCGTGGCAGTGTAACACTGATTAAGGGCGGGGGCGTAAACCGCGCCTGCAAGTGTTTTGCCGTTAAGCTGCACCGCCACAGAAGAACACCAGATCGGGAGTCCATGACTGAAATTAACTGTCCCGTCAAGAGGGTCTACTATCCAGCGAAATCCGTTGCCGGTAGCGTCCAGACAACCCTCTTCTCCGAGAATATCGTGGGAAGGAAACGCTGACTGAATGATCTTGAATATCTTATCCTGGCACTCTATATCCAGAAGTAGTTTAATGTCGTCGTCACTGGCTTTGGCTATTTCGTGTCTGCGCGAGTAGTTGGCAAGCGCGTGGGTTCCGGCAGCTTTGACCGCACACACCGCACACTCGAGTAAATTATTGAGATCAGTCTCTTTCATATCATTCCCGTTTGGTATACACTGCATTGAAAAACGGCAATGTAGACGTTTCGGATTCGAAGTTCAATGAATTCAAACCGGAAAATGGACGGGTGTATGACGATAACAACGAAACAGGGTGACAATGGGCGAACACATCTGCTTTCAGGCGAGGAGGTTTCGAAGGATTCGCCTCTAATTCAATTGCTGGGTGATCTCGATGAATTGTGCAGTGTTCTGGGTGTCGCACGTACGATAGCAGACGGTGACGTTTCCAGCGCACTTCGCACTGTTCAGAAGGAGCTTGTCGAATTGGCGGGTGTTGTAGCCGGTGCTTCAAAAACAGGAGATGCCCGAATTTTGATGGATGAATCAATGGTGGCGGCGATGGAAGAACGTATAGCGAAATTGGAGAGGGGGATTGTGATGCCGGATCATTTCATTATTCAGGGTGACCATGCGCACTCCGCGTATCTGGATTACGCACGTGCGGTCGCGAGACGCTGTGAACGGCGGGCAGTGCAGGTTTTTAACAGTGAATACGAAATGAATGCGCGTGTTTTGATATGGCTAAATAGACTTTCGGACTATTTGTGGTTGCAGGCACGCAGGGTGGAAAGATGAGTGTGAATTCCTTTCTGTTGGCGAAGAAATGCGGAGTTCAAGTGCGTAATACGGCGGTTCTGCGGGATTATACTACCTTTCGGATGGGCGGGGCATGCCGCATGCTGGTGGAGTGCGATAACACCAGCAAGCTCTGCGCGGTTGTCCGCTACCTCGCTGATATGCGGGAGGAGTTCATTGTTATTGGAGAAGGCTCTAATCTGCTGGTCGCCGATGGGGGTGTGGACGCAACGGTCGTCCGCTACGTGAGCGAGATACCCTGTATTGAGCGCGTGGCGACCGGTTTGCGCGTCACTGGCGGTACATTGCTGAGGGACCTCTGCGTATATTCTCTGGAACGCGGATATTCCAATTTCAGCTATTGCGTGGGAATTCCAGGAACCGTGGGCGGGGCCATCGTCGGGAATGCCGGAGCCTTCGGCAAACAGCTGGGTGATGAGCTGATTTCGGCGGAGATTATGGATGCTACCGGACAAATAAGAGTCGTTGATGTGAATGAAATGGGTTTCACATACCGTGATTCAGAGCTGAAACGAACGGGTGATGTTTTAGTTTCAGCCCTGCTTAGGATCAAAAACGGAGCGCGTGTGGATATTGAACGCGAGTTTGAAAATGTTATGAATTTACGCAGGGAGAGACATCCCGATTATAGGAGGATGCCAACCGCTGGCAGTTTTTTCAGAAATGTTGAGCCGACCTCCGCTGCGAACCGCAGGCATGCCGCCGGCTGGTTTCTGGAGCACGCAGGTGTGCACGGAATGCGGGTGGGCGGGGCGGTTGTTTTTGAAGGGCATGCAAATATGATTGTGAAGGAGAACGAGCAGTGTTCCGCACGCGATGTTTTAGAGCTGTCGAAATTGATGGCGCAATGCGTGAAGGAGAAATTTGATATCGAGCTGAAACGCGAGGTG
>CAYTQP010000039.1:0-20061 GCA_964440175.1 uncultured Verrucomicrobiota bacterium | reverse complement strand
CTGTTGGTGGATACCGTTAAACAGCGCGTGATCGTTGAGGGCTTCAATCTTATGAAAAAACATATGCGCAAGTCGGAAGACAATCCCGAAGGCGGAATTGTGGAGATGGAAGCGCCGATACATGTATCAAATTTAAAACTCAAGCAGAAAGCATAACAGTAACGACAACATGATTTTGAGAATAGGATAGCTTTCAATGACGACACAGTTTAAAGAGAAGTACAAAGAGAAGATAGTTCCCGCGATCCTCAAGGAGAGCGATTACGATAATTCGATGAGGGTGCCTCGCATCACAAAGATAGTCGTGAATATGGGTGTGAGCGCGGATATGGATGGTGACACGTTGAATCTTCTGATAGATGAGTTGGCGATGATAACTGGACAGCGTCCGGTGCGCAGGAATGCGACGAAGAGCGTTTCAAACTTCAAGCTGAGAGAAGGAATGACGATTGGCGCAAAGGTTACAATGCGGGGCGATCGAATGTACGAGTTCCTTGAACGGCTCATAAATGTGGCGTTGCCGCGCTTGCGGGATTTCCGCGGTGTGTCGGCGACTTCGTTCGACGGTCGCGGAAATTATACGTTGGGATTGAGCGATCAGACCATTTTCCCGGAGATTAATCCGGATAAAGTTAAGAAGATTCAAGGGATGGATATCACTATTGTGACGACAGCGGAGACGGACGAAGACGGTCGCAACCTGTTGAAGCTGTTTGGGATGCCGTTCGCAACGGATTAAATTGCTGGAGGAATAACATTGGCTAAGAAATCATTAGTAGCAAAAGCGAACAGAAAACCGAAATTTAGTTCACAGGCGTACAGCCGGTGTCGGCGTTGCGGTCGACCGCGTGCATATATGCGCAGATTTGCACTGTGCAGAATCTGTTTTCGCGAATTGGCATCTGAAGGCAAATTGCCCGGTGTGATTAAAGCGAGCTGGTAGTAAATTTTATTTATGGAGTTGAAATGAGTGTTACAGATCCAATTGCAGACATGCTGACGTGCGTACGAAATGCGAATTCAGCAGAATTGAAAACGACGGAAGTGCCCCATTCGAAATTGAAAATCGAATTGGCACGCGTACTCAAAAGTGAAGGGTTTATTGCCGATTACACTACCGAGGGGCAGGACGGCAAACGTGTGATAAGGATTTATCTGAAGTATTTGAATGAGAATGAGACAATAATTAAAGGTTTAAAGAGAATCAGCAAACCGGGTTGCAGAAAATATGTGGCCGTTGACGAGTTGCCAAGGGTTTTCGGCGGTATTGGGGTCTCAATACTGAGCACATCGTCCGGCGTTATGACGGGAGAGGAAGCCCGGAAATTGAATATCGGTGGCGAAGTGCTTTGCTATGTCTGGTAGAATCGATGATATATAGGGATATGCTATGTCAAGAATAGGTGAAAAAGAGATTGTGGTTCCGGACGGCGCAACCGTCGATATCTCCGGTTCGCAGATAAAGGTAAAAGGTGGCAAGGGTGAACTTGTGCTGGAACTGCCGTGCGGAATATCCGTAAAGCAGGATGGTGGCAAGGTGCATGTTAGCAGAGAGAATGAAACTAAGAATGTCCGTGCGTTGCACGGAACGTTTCGTAGCCTCATCGCCAATATGATAGACGGTGTTGTGAACGGGTTTGTTCGTGAGCTGGAGATTGAGGGTATTGGATATAAGGCTCAGATGCAGGGAAAAATATTCGTGCTTGACTCCGGCTTTTCACATCAGATTGAATATGAGCCTCCGGAAGGTGTCACGATAGAGTGTGACAAAGGCGTGAATGTGAAGGTGAGTGGAGTGGACAAGCAGAAGGTTGGTCAGGCGGCCGCGCGAATTCGCTCTTTCTGTAAGGCTGAACCCTACAAGGGTAAAGGTATTCGTTATAAAGATGAAAGAATACGACGTAAAGTCGGTAAGACAGTGGCTTAAACAATGAAGGTAAAAACAAAAAAAGATTACAGGAAGCGGCGTCATTTGCGTCTGCGTAAAAAAATTGTTGGTTCTGCGGAACGTCCGAGAATGAGCGTTTTTAAATCAAACAAACACCTATATGTGCAGTGCATAGACGATGGCGCGGGGAAAACGCTGGTGTCGGTGGCGACACTTGGAGGGGATTTGAAAAGTGACGACAAGGACACTGCCATGGAGATGGGGAAGCAGATCGGGACGGAACTGCTGGCAATGGGTATTGATACGGTGGTGTTCGATCATGGCGGATTCGGCTATAAGGGAAAGATCAAGAAGATTGCGGATGCGGCGCGAGAGACTGGATTGAAATTTTAACGATTAATAGAGAGTGTAAATAATGGCGGCGTTTAGGAAGAAAGAGCGAAAAAGTGTGTCGGATCTCGAAGAACGGGTGGTGAGTGTCAACCGTTGCTCGAAGGTGGTTAAAGGTGGACGTCGGTTCAGCTTTAGTGCTTTGGTTGTTGTGGGCGACCGCAAGGGGCGAGTTGGTTACGGTTTCGGCAAGGCGAATGAGGTTGCGGATGCTGTTAGAAAGGGCACGGAGCTGGCACGCAGAGATATGTTCTCTGTCGTTATGAAAGGTGACACTCTTCCTCACGAAGCGATAGGCAAGGCAGGTGGCGGACGGGTTATGTTGCGTCCGGCTTCTGCGGGTACGGGGGTGATTGCGGGTGGTCCTGTGCGAGCCATTCTTGAACTCGCCGGGGTGAGGGATGTGCTGGCGAAATCGCTGGGTAGCAAATCGCCGATCAATGTAACCAGAGCCACTGTGAGCGCGTTGAAAAAGATGCGCACCCGTGAAGAGGTGCTGGCGTTGAGAGGCAAGGATGTTTCGTCAGGCAGGGATTGACGGATTTTATTTTTAATAGAAGGATACAATATGATGAATCTCCATTCACTGGAAAATAGTGCGGGTGCGAGAAGGCCCCGGAAACGAGTTGGACGAGGTGAGGCCTCAGGAAAGGGTAAGACCTGCGGACGTGGAACTAAAGGACAGGGCAGTCGCTCCGGTAGCGGTTACGATCCGGCGTTTGAGGGTGGGCAGATGCCTCTCTATAGACGTCTTCCCAAGTTTGGCTTCAAAAACAGAAATCGTAAGGCGTATAACCCTGTCAATGTTGGCGATTTAAACGGTTTTGACGCTGGCACTGATGTAACACCAGCCCTTTTGCGGGAGACAGGTCTTGTGAATGGGAAGATTAAACGTGTCAAGATTCTTGGCACAGGTGATTTGGATCGCAAACTGAACGTTACGGCAGATGCTTTCAGCGTCGGCGCAAAGAAAAAGATAGAGGATGCCGGCGGCACCGCTATAGTAGCTTAAACTCGAAATGGATTAACTTATGCTCTCGGCTTTTACAAACAGTTTTAAAATTCCTGAACTGCGCAAACGTATCCTGTTCACGATGGGTTTGATTTTCATCTGTCGGCTAATAGCCAACATTCCAACCCCCGGAGTTAACAGTATAGCTCTGCAGAATTTCATTGCTGGTTTACAACAGACGGCAGGTGGAAGTTTTCTGGGGTTGTACGATTTGTTCAGTGGCGGTGCGTTAAAACGTTTCTCCGTGGGAACCTTGGGTATTATGCCCTATATCAGCGCGTCAATTATCATTCAACTGTTGACGGCAGTGATCCCGACGTTGGAGCGGCTTGCACGCGAAGGCGATGCAGGCAGAGAGAAGATTACACAGTATACACGCTATCTGACAGTGATAATATGTATTGTTCAAGGCTATGCGATGGCTGTGGTTATGGAGCATCCTGAACGGATTGGAATTAACCAGACGATCGTGATGATTCCGGGACTGGGATTCAAGCTGATGACAATTATGACCCTGACGACAGGCACAATGCTGATGATGTGGCTGGGCGAGCAGATTACGGAGCGCGGAATCGGGAATGGTATATCCATGATTATTACGGTGAATATTATTAGCCGTTTGCCGGGTGCTCTGAATGCGGCGATCAATATGTTTAAACCGATAGACGGGGTGGCGAAATTTTCGGTTTTCCATCTGGTCGGACTCATCCTGATGATCTTCTTTGTAATAGCCGGGGTTATCGCCGTGACACAGGCGCAGAGAAAGATTCCCGTCCAGTATGCTAAACGTGTGGTTGGACGAAAGATGTATGGCGGTCAGAGCACGTATATGCCGTTACGCGTCAATTACGCAGGTGTTATGCCGATCATCTTCGCGCAGGCAATTTTGATGTTTCCTTCCAAATTGCTGGGATTGATCAAAATTGATTTTTTCCAGTATATAGCGTCGGCATTGAATTACGGTACGCCAGTCTATAACACAGTCTATGCACTGATGATTCTGTTCTTCTCTTATTTCTGGGTTGCCACGCAGTTCAACCCTGTTCAGATTGCAGACGATCTCAAGAAGAACGGGGGCTATGTTCCGGGAATAAGACCAGGCAAGGCGACGGCGGACTTTTTAGACACCACGATGAGCCGGATAACGTTGGCCGGAGCACTTTTCCTGACGGTGATAGCGGTCATGCCGACTTTGTTAAATCAGAAGTTGGGCATTCCATTCATTGTTTCCTCTTTCTTTGGTGGAACCAGTTTGCTGATTATGGTTGGGGTGATGCTTGACACCATGCGTCAGGTTGAGTCGCATCTGCTGATGCGTCACTACGACGGTTTCCTGAAAAAAGGCAAATTGCGTTCAGGAAGAAGGTAGGAATGAAGGCCATCATACTCTTAGGTCCACCTGGTGCGGGGAAAGGCACAGTTGCCGCTGGTCTGACACGCTTGACCTCCTACGTGCATGTCTCTACCGGCGATATTTTACGGAAGGCCATCAAGAACGGGTCTAGTGTTGGTCTGGAAGCTAAGAGCTTTATGGAGAAGGGTGATTTAGTGCCCGATGATGTCATTGTAAAGCTGATCAGAGAACGCATTGCATTTGGCGGGGACGATGCATGTTATATGTTCGACGGTTTCCCGCGCACCATGAAGCAGACGGAGATGCTGGAGGGGGTGATTAGTGGGGCGAACGGGATCCTGCTTGCGGTTTTTCTGCTCGAAGCCCCGGAAGAGATTCTTATTAAGCGTTTGACGGGTCGCCGTATTTGTAGAGACTGTGGAGCAGTCTATCACATACAGAATATTCCTTCAAAGGTTGAGGGTGTTTGCGATAAATGCGGTGGTGAACTGTATCAGCGACCAGATGACACACGAGAGACGGTTGTGAACAGGCTTGATGTCTATCGAACACAAACTGCTGATCTGATTGGTCGCTACGAGGAAAAGGATTTATTGATACGTGTCGATTCCACAAGAGGAAAAGAGATTATCGATGAGGAGATTGTTGAGCACTTGAAAGAGCTGGAAGACAGCCAATGATTGAAATTAAAAGTGAACGGGAGATAGCCCGCATGCGTGTTCCCTGCGGAATGGCTGCGGTGCTACGCGAAAGATTGTTGCAGATGGTCGAGCCGGGGATAACAACCGGGGATATGGAAGATGTTGCGGTTCGGTTGATTAAGGATTTTGGTGCGCGTAGCGCGTTTAAAGGGTATCACGGTTTCCCTGGAGTTGTCTGTATCTCTATTGAAAATGAAGTTGTTCATGGTATTCCAGGTGCGCGGGTTATTCAGAGCGGGGATGTGGTTAGTGTTGACGTGGGTGTCGTGTACGACGGGTTTGTCGGAGACTGCGCCGCGTCAGTGATAGCCGGTGATGAGCACGATGAAGAGAAGGTTCGCCTGCTGAAAGTGACCTCGCGGGCGCTGGATGCCGCGATCGAAAAGGCGGTGCATGGAGCCAGACTTGGGGATGTGTCGCATGCGGTGGAAGTGACCGCCAAAGCGGACGGCTTCTCCATTGTGAGAGAGTTTGTCGGGCACGGAATTGGGCGTGAGTTGCATGAGGAACCGCAGATTCCGAATTTCGGACCGGCGGGAAAGGGTCCAAAGTTGAAGTCAGGAATGACCTTGGCGATAGAACCGATGATAAATATGGGCAGTCGCAAGGTGGAAGTCCTTGATGACAATTGGACGGTGAGAACGAAAGATCTCAAGCCGTCGGCTCATTTTGAGAACACGATTTTGGTGCGTAAGGAAGTGGCGGAGATTTTAACGAAACCAGAAAATGCAAAAATCTGAAAGAATTGTGCTGGACGCGAGGCTGGTATCTATGGTAAACAGTCGTGCTTTCCATGCAGAATTGTCGAATGGGCACATTTTTGTGGCCTATGTCAGAGATGAAGCAGGGAACGAATGTGAGCGAATGAAAGAGAATGATATGGTGAAGGTGCGAATGTCACCTTACGATATGTCGATGGGCGCAATTATAGAGAAGCCCGGGGAAGAAGGTTGATGAGATGAAAGTTAAGAGTTCAGTTAGAAGAATATGTGAACAATGCAAGGTTGTGCGGCGCAAAGGCGTTGTGCGGGTGCTTTGCAAAAATCCACGTCATAAACAAAGACAAGGTTAAGGAGACTTTTTATGCCCAGAGTACTCGGTGTTGATATACCTGCAAATAAGCGCATCGAATATGCATTGTGCTATATTTACGGGGTGGGAAATTCAAGAGCACGTGAAATTATTGAGAAGGCAAAACTGGATCCCAATATGCGGGCTAAAGATTTGTCTGATGAACAGGTGACTCACATTGCTGAAATTTTACAGCAGGATTATCGCGTGGAAGGTGATTTGCGCCGTGAGATAACTCAGAATATAAGGCGTTTGTCGGGTATTGGGTGCTATCGCGGTTTGAGACACAGGCGCGGGTTGCCTGTTCGCGGGCAGCGTACAAAGACGAATGCACGCACACGTAAGGGGCGCAAGAAGACAGTTGGAGCTGTTCGAGGTAAAGAGGCGCGCTCGGCGGCAAAGACGAAATAGATTTAAGAGACAAAGGATCGGACTATGGCTGAAGAGAAGAAAGCAGAAGAGACAGAAAAAGAGCAGGCGGCGGTGGAGGAGAAGGCTGACGTTGCAGAGGAGACCCCGAAAACAGACGTGGAGCCTGTCGTGGCTGAAGAGACTGAAGAGGCTAAAGATGCTTCGGACGAGAAGCCTGCAAACGTAACGAAAGCTTCGGACGAGAAGCCCGCGAAAGAAGAGAAAGACGGTTCAGATAGTGCTGGCGATGATGATTTTGAGCCGGTACGCAGACGTAAAGGCTATGGCATCATATCAGGCATTGTTCATGTTATGGCCACTTTCAACAACACGAAAGTCACTATCACGGATATGCAGGGCAATGTGATTGCATGGCGATCAGGTGGTCGTTGTGGCTTTAAAGGTTCGCGTAAAAGCACCGCTTATGCCGCGACAATCGTGGCACAGGAGGCTGCCCGTGAGGCGGCATCCAAAGGGTTGCGTGAATGCGAAATACGCTTGAATGGACCCGGAGCGGGACGTGAATCTGCGGTTCGCGCTGTTCACGCCGCACGGATTAGAGTTACATCGATTCAAGATGTGACACCAATTCCGCATAACGGATGTCGCCCGCCGAAACGTAGAAGAGTTTAACAGTTATTTGAGAAATATTTAATCACCATACGAGTCGGTTAACGTCCGGTTCTGGGAGAGGAGAAAGAGATATGCCAGTCAGACTTGGAAGATTTGAGCTACCGCAACAGTTGCGGCAAGATGATGCAGTTACAGAGGAGAACACAGGCAGGTTTATTATAGAGCCGTTTGAGGCGGGCTATGGGCGGACGCTGGGAAATTCCCTGCGCAGGGTTCTGCTCTCGTCCCTGGAAGGGGCTGCCATCACGTCAATCAAGATAGAAGGCGCAATGCACGAGTTCTGTGCCTTGCCCGGAGTTACTGAAGATGTCACTGATATTGTGTTGAACCTTAAAAAAGTGCTTTGCAAGATGTATACCCGAGAACCCTGCAAAATCTCTATCAATAAAAAAGGTCCGGGAGATGTGACAGCGGCTGACATAATCACCGATGGAAGTGTTGAGATATTGAACCCAGATCATCACATCGCAACGCTCGATAAAGGTGGGGAGTTGGAGATGGAGATGGAGGTGAAGATCGGAAGGGGATATTGTCCCGCTGAATGGAATAAGGCAGCGGAACAGGAGATTGGTGTTATTCCAATCGATTCGCTCTTTTCTCCTGTCAAGCGAGTGAAATATGAGATTGAAAATACGCGCGTCGGGCAGCGCACCGATTACGATAAGCTCGTTATCGAAATTTTGACCGATGGCAGAATTGAGCCACGTCAGGCATTGACAACTTCTGCCGCGATTCTTCGTCATCACCTTGATGTCTTTGTGTGTTATGATAAGGACTTGGTTCAGTTTGAGGACAAGGAGAAAGAGGTTGATCGCGAGCGCGAGGATATGCGCAAGAAGCTGAATATCTCCGTCAATGAGATAGAGCTGAGTGTGAGGGCTGCGAATTGTCTCAACAACGCCAATATCGTCACTCTTGGAGAGTTGGCACAGAAGACCGAAGGGGAAATGCTTAGATATAGAAACTTTGGCAAAAAATCTCTTAATGAAATTAAGGACAAGCTCTCGGAATGGGGTTTCTCTTTGGGTATGACATTCGAAGAAGATATCCTTAAATCGAATCCGCTTTCTGACTGAAATTTAGACGGGAATTATAATCATGCGTCATAGAAAACGAACTGTAAAACTAGGAAGAACGTCATCACACAGAGAAGCGTTGATGGCAAGTCTGGTCTGCAACCTGATTGCGGCGAAACAGATAAAGACCACGCAACCAAAAGCCAGAGCGGCTCGCAGGCTTGCGGATAAGATGGTCACATTGGGCAAGAAAAACACTGTCGCCGCCCGGCGCAGAGCTCTTTCAAAACTGCGCAATAAAAAAGCTGTCGCCGAACTCTTCAATAAAGTGGCTCCTGCCTTTGCCGACCGTCAGGGTGGCTACACGCGGATACTGAAACTGGGTCGGCGTCACAGCGACAGCTCGGAGATGGTTTTGCTGGAATGGACGGAGCAACCCGTCGCCGAGAAGAAAGAGGACTGACAGCGCGAAAGACCGGGATCCGAATTTGGTGATAATTGTCGTTAGCTGGTTGTTGTCAGGTTCTTGGTCAGTTGTTCCCAGTCGGTGCTGAGCCCTGATGTTTGGAGCAGGCGTATGGCTTGTTCAATTTTGTATCCGACAGTTGGAACGCTGTGCGAGTCGTCGCCCGGTACGAGCGGTATACCAAGCAAGTGCGCTTGATCAATTATCATTCTGCTTGGATAAAATTCGTCGTCACCCTTTATCATCGCCCGTGTGTTCAAATCCAGTATGAGCCCTCTCTCTTTTATCAGTTCAAGATTACGGAAAATCAGAGGTTTCACAGTTGACTTGACCATGCGTTCGCGGTAATTCGGGTCGTGAATGCGGATAATGTCGAAATGCCCGACCACAGCAGGGCTTAGACTTTTTATCATTTCAAACTGCTGATCGAAATAGTGCTGGTAAAGCGCATCAAGTCCGCCGGAGGTCTGGGTCGCACGCATATAGTGCTCTTCATCATAGTCAAAGGCAATCCCTCCGACGTGATGCAGAGAGCCGATGATGTAATCAGGATTGTGACGTGCAATCAGCTCTCTGATCAGCGGTAGTGCGCCGTCGTACCATTCGGTCTCAAATCCGACCCAAACTTTCATGATGTGGAGAAGCTCTTTCTGAAGACGGCGTGCTGTTTCAAAATAGCGGTCAAAACGAAGGCGCATTATTTCCGCGTCAATTCCTGCCGCAGTTTCATCCGGATACCGGAAACGGTTGTCGGGCGGCGGCATGTGCTCTGTAATTCCAACAATTGCGTAGCCCTTGTCCACATAAGCTTGAAGAATCTCTTCAAGAGAATTGGTGGCATGCTGGCAGAAGTCGCCACTGTGCCCGCCGTGTAAAGATATAAGGGGTACATTGTTTTTCATATCAGTCAATTTAACCGATACGCAGAATGTATGCAAACAGAAATATATCAAACTTTTTCTTTTCAAATCTGCCGCTTTCAAATAACCTGCGGCGTTTTGATGTTTAGAATAGGAATTTGGATAATGAAAAATCTTATAAATCTGAAAGATTGGAGCAGAAGGCAGGTGCTTGATGTGCTGGAGCTGGCGGCAATGATTAAGGCGCGTCCGCAAAACTACACTCACATTATGGATGGCAAGACGTTGCTTATGATCTTTGAAAAACCCAGTCTGCGAACGCGCATATCTTTTGAAACCGGTACGTTTCATCTTGGCGGTAGCGCGATTTATTACGATATGAGTACCTCACCGATGGGGGCGGGCAAGGAGACCATCTCGGACACAGTGAAGGTGATAAGCCGGTTCAATGATCTGATTATGGCGCGGCTCTTTAAACACAGCGATATCGAGGAGATGGTCGCGTACGCTGACATTCCAGTCATCAACGCCCTCACCGACTACAGCCACCCGTGTCAAATCCTGGCCGATTTGCAAACGATTGCGGAGAAAAAAGGTGGTCTCAAAGGTCTGAAACTTGCCTACCTCGGAGACGCCAACAACAATGTCACGCATTCACTGCTGTTTGGGTGTGCGCATGTAGGCATGAATGTGTCAATTGGTTGTCCCGATAATGACGATCTAAGGGTTCGCGACACTGTGCTGAAGGACGCTGGCATCATTGCCCGGGAGACAGGAGCGAATATAACAGTTGAGTTCGATGCACATCGCGCTGTTAAAGATGCTGATGTGGTCTATACAGACTCATGGATGAGCTATCATATTCCGAAAGATCAGCAGGAGTCGCGAGTCGCTCTGCTTAAACCCTATCAGGTCAATTCTGACCTGATGAGTTCCGCTGCCCCCGACGCGATATTTATGAACTGCCTGCCAGCTATGCGTGGCTTTGAACAGACCGCCGAGGTGATCGATGGTCCACAATCTGTCGTCTTCGATGAAGCCGAAAATCGTCTGCACGCGCAGAAAGCGGTTATGGTGACACTTCTTCAACCCTGATTCAGCGTGAGATATACGTTTACGGTGGATTGTTCTTATAGTAGCGAGATGGCATCCACATCAATCGCGAATGTAACGCTTTTCGACCATTTGGCGGAGGCGAGAATTGAGCGTAGCATGTTTCCTGTTTTCTTAACCGTCGCAGTTCTCAATATCAGTTGATAACGGTAATTTTTCTTTGCGCGTGCTATCGGGGCAGGGGAGAGGTTGGAAAGAAGGAACATCTTTTTTGCCTTTGAACGCAATGTTTTATAAAGACTTGTGCCCGCAGAGATCACAATCTTTTCGTCTTCGCCTTTGAGTGTCAAGCAGATAAGATGGGAGTACGGTGGATAGAAGAGCTGTTTACGGAATTCCATCTCCTGATCGCAGAAGGCCTCATAGGTTAGATTGCGTGCCGCCTGAATGGCGACGTTATGCGGGGTGTGGGTCTGAACAATGACCTCGCCGACAACGTCTCCGCGTCCAGCCCGACCCGCTACCTGCGTTAGTAGCTGGAATGTCCGTTCGGAGGCGCGGAAATCGGGCATGTGCAGGATAACGTCGGCATACACAACCCCCACAAGCGTGACGTTGGGGAAATGCAGACCTTTCGCAATCATCTGGGTTCCTATGAGAATGTCGATCTTGCCTGTTCTGAAATCGCCGAGAACCCGATGGTAGGAGTCCTTACGTGTCATGGAGTCTGAATCGACGCGTTTCACAACGGCTTTCGGGAATATCTTCATCACAATCTCTTCAATTCGCTCGGTTCCGAGTCCGCCATATCTGAATTGGGGGTCGCGACATTCCTGGTTTGGGCATCGCGCTGGAACCCGCCGGTTCGCTCCGCAAATATGACACTGCAAATTGTTTGATTTTTTGTGGTAGGTCATCGACACGCTACAATCTTCGCATTTGGCGACATAGCCGCATTTGGGGCAGATTAATGTCGAGGAGTAACCTCTGCGGTTGAGGAAAAGAATGGTCTGTTCGGATCTTTCCAGGCGGTTCCTGATGGCCTCGACCAGTTCCGTTGAGAGCACGTGCGTCTTTTTACCATTTTCCTCGCCGGTTTTCAGGCGCATATCGACGATGTGCATGAACGGCATCTTGCGATGGTCGACCCGGTGTGGCATTGATGCCAGTCCGTATTTTCCAGATTTGGCGTTGTAGTAGGACTCAATAGACGGGGTTGCTGAGCCGAGCACCACAGCGACACCTTCCATGTGCCCGCGCATAACAGCCGCGTCGCGTGCGTTGTAGCGCGGGGCGGAGTCCTGTTTGTAGGATGTTTCGTGCTCCTCGTCCACAACAATCAGACCCAGATTGTGGATCGGCGCGAAGAGGGCTGAGCGTGCGCCAACTACGATGTTGGCCTTGCCGTCGCGGATGCGGTGCCATTCGTCGTGGCGTTCCCCATTGGAGAGATGACTGTGCAGTACGGCGATGTTGTCTCCAAACCTGCCACGAAAGCGTTCGACGGTTTGGGGTGTGAGCGATATCTCCGGAACCAGCACGATTGCACCGCGTCCGCTTTCGAGACCGTGCTGGATTGCCTGCAGATAGACCTCGGTCTTTCCGCTACCAGTCGCGCCGTGTAGAAGAATAACGGGAGGAGTGAGTGAGTCGATTGATTTACAGATGGTCGCCAGCGCGTCGCGTTGCTGTGTCATCAGTTCCAGCGGTGCGGTGCGCACAAATTTGGCGTTGTTCAGCGGGTTGCGAGCGACAGTGTCGCTTGAAATGTTGACAAACCCTTTCTCCTTAAGTGTGTGGATAGTTGCCTGGGTTGTATTCGCTGCCCGAGCGAGATCGCGCATCAGAATGCGGTCATCTGTCATTAATATATCGAGTGCCAGTGCCTGTTTGGGTGCGCGTTTGCGCAGAGCCTCAATCAAATCTTTGTCGAACGCCTTCGCCGTTGGGCGTACATAAAGCATGGTTCTGAACGTCGCCCCTTTCCTGCGCACGGCGTTTGGCAACACCGTATGTACCGCCGCCTCCAGTGGTGTCACGTAATATTCAGACATCCAGCGCGCCAGATCCATGACGGAGTCGGTGATTAACGACTTCCCTCCAAGCACTTTGGCGATGGGCTTTAGTCCTGGAACGCGAGAATTTTCCGTGACTTCCACCACGAATCCAGTTCGGATTGAATGCCCAAAGGGAACCTCAACTTGAACGCCCGACTCAACAGAAGAACGCAGATGTTCGGGGATCAGATAGTCGAACTTCCTATTCAGGTTCAGTTTTATGACAACTCTGGCAATCCGATTCTTCACTCGCGCTCTATTCGCCTATGATTTTAACCAGTACACGTTTACGGCGTTTGCCGTCGAACTCTCCGTAGAAAATCTGCTCCCACGGACCGAAGTCTAGTTTGCCGTTTGTCACTGCCACAACCACCTCTCGACCCATAATCTGGCGCTTCATGTGGGCATCGGCATTGTCCTCAAATCCGTTATGCGCGTATTGGGAGTGCGGTTTCTCGGGGGCAAGTTTTTCCAGCCACTTCTCATAGTCGCTGTGCAGTCCGCTTTCATCGTCGTTGATGAAGACACTCGCCGTTATGTGCATTGCATTACAGAGGAGCAACCCTTCTTTTACCCCGCTCTCGCGCAGACACTCGTCAACTTCGGGTGTGATGTTCAGCAGTTCCCGCCGTTGGCTAGTATTGAACCACAACTCTTTCTTATAGCTTTTCATTTCTCTCTCCCCTCCCGTTAAGGTTTTGATGGTTATTAACGCTCACAGCAAGTATGTATACTATCGGATGCTTTAAAACAAGTGAACTATTGCGAAAATGCTTTACCTGAGGGGTGTAAAGTGTTATCAACGCGCGTCGCACCCGTGGCGCAATTGGATAGCGCATCTGACTTCGGATCAGAGGGTTGCAGGTTCGAATCCTGCCGGGTGCGCCAGTTTTAATTAAGGTGGACGGAGTTGGTGTTATGACTGAAAGAGATGACGTTGGGGAGCTGGAGCCGTATCGCCACAGAGGGTTTGCCGCATGGTTGGGGCGTGTTGTTATCACACTTCTGATTATTACCGTCATTTTGTATGCGGGAATGATCGCAATCTTCCGCACGGAAGGGGTCAGGAGTATTATTGAGGAGTGGTTGGGGAGGGAGCTGGGAATGACGCTCGATGCGGAGTCGCTTAAGCTGGATTTCGATCTTTCGCTAGTGATGACGAAGATCACGTCTGTTGAGGTTGATACCGAGCGGAGTTCGGCATTGCGGGCGGATCGGCTTAGGGTAATCTGGTTTCCGCGTTTTCTTCATCGGGGTGGTGTTGTGGTGGAAATAGACGGCGCGGGCGTGATTCTTGAGCGTGACGGTAAAGGCAACTGGTCACCTGAACCTTTTTTTATTTTCATTGAGACGTTGGCACGTTGGATAGAGTGGGAGGTTCCTGTGGAGAGCGTGTCTGTGAAGAGTACTGATGACGATTCCGCTGAAGAGCCGTCTCCTGTTCGTCGCATCAATAACGTTTTAGAAAAACAGGTTAGCTGGGTTTTGAGGGACACATCGGTTTTATGGAGAGAATCCAGAGGAATGATTATGGCGGAGATTGACGGATTGAATGTGGAGGTGACACCCTTACACACCCCCTCACGGATTTTGAATCACTGGTTGATCTCTGCTCGGGAACGCAAAATGATGGGCGTTCTGATCGAGGATGCGGATATTGAGTTTCTGAGTGGAGTGATTGAGGATGGAGAGGGGATAGAGGTGGCGATTATTTTAAACCAAAGGAAAGAATAGTCTTGAAACCGGGGTGTGAAATATTATATCAATCCGTCTTCAATTAAGGCTTAACGGCCAGCGTAGCTCAGTTGGTAGAGCAGCTCACTCGTAATGAGCAGGTCAACGGTTCGAACCCGTTCGCTGGCTCCAGTTAGATTCTGAAATAAAACACCAGTTATTCATGAAGAGTTATCTGCGTACAATCTTAATAATATTCGTAGTTGTTTCTGCGGGATGTTGTTTTGTCCGCCCCAAACGAGTGTCGTCAATGCGTCCACCGCGCCGCGCTCCTAAGCGTTACATGCTGGAGGTGACTGGTTATTGCCCCTGCCAAAAATGTTGTGGCTGGAAGAGGAGCTGGCTGGGGCGACCCGTGTATGCATCGGGTCCTTTGAAAGGGAAGCGCAAGAAGCTGGGGGTCACGGCCTCCGGGACGCACGCAGGGCGTGGCACAATCGCTGCCGACACTCACCGTTTCCCATTTGGCACCATAATGTATATACCCGGCTATGGTTATGGACGTGTGGAGGATTGCGGCAGTGCAATAAAGGGGGCGAAGATTGATCTCTTCTTTAAGAAACATTCCGATGCCATGGAGTGGGGGCGACAGAAAAAAACTGTGAAGGTTTGGCTTCCTTGACAGCGTTACAAGTCAGTCTTTTTTGTATTTTATAAAGACTTGGCGCTCAAGCGTTCCGAGGCAGGCATGGTAAAAACTCTCGTTCACCCAGGGGATTGTCAGTCGGTGAGATTCCCGAACGAAACTTTCACGCACAGCAGCGTAGAGGAGAGCCCGCCCAATGCCGTGTCCTCTGAAATCTTTTCGAACACCCATCGGACCCAGCCATGATGGGTTTGTGGCATGTACGGCTACAAAGCCAATCAGTACGCCTTCTGGACGAACTGCAAAACCGAAAGCTGGATGATAGCGTTCAAATATCGGCTCGCACTCCCTCCACCATGATGTGGAAAATTCCGATTTCAAAAATTGCGCGGCATCATCTCTGTCCTCAAAACGTACAGGAGAGACCGTGAACTCCCCGGAGTTAATTTGCGTGTCAGTTTTGAAACAGGGTAGTGGGAGCTGAAGGTTTATGCGTTCTGAACTGCCACGCCATCCATTTGCGTTCAGCAACGCCTGTGTGGCGGAGTCTTCCTTGTAGACCCCCGGCCAGATATAGCGTGGCGCGGAACTGCCGTAAACCAGTTTGACTGCTCCGCCCGTCCGTAGCGCGGATTCGCATGCCGCGAGCAGTTGTGTTCCAATTCCCTCTCTGCGCCGGACGGGCTCCACGTAAACCCATTTTATGAAGCCTGTCCGCTCGCGTCCCGGTTTCCATGGACGACGCACTCCTGCGCAGAACCCCAGCAACCGTGTCTGGTCGAATGCCCCGACAATAAGCTCTGGCTCATAATCGGGATCTTGCCAGAACTGCCGGGTCAGGCTGTTCGCGTTCAGCTCAAATCCCGAAACGGCATTGCGTTTTCCGGGGTTGTCGGCATGTAGCATCTTCTCCAGCGCGGACAGATGATGCGGAGTCAAAACATCAATTTTCACGTTGTGCCGTTGCAACGGATTGACCTGATATGTTTATGCACAGTAGCAATCACGGGTTAATTATCCTCGGCTTCGACTTCAAAACTGTCGAACGCGGTTGCGGCATCCGCTTTTGTCCACAACCCGACCATGCCTGCCGCCTGAAAAGTGTCATCTTCGATAACAAGGAGTTCTTTGCTGTCAAATTTGACGGTGATTTTGGTTCCATTGTGCCTGATTTTAATCTCGTGCCAGGTGGTGGAGTCTGTCTTCAGTTCGGCTGAGCCTATTTGCTTTCTTTTTCCGTTTTTCACAAAATAAACCCGCAGATTATCTTCCAGCGGATTCCAGCGACAGATGTAATAGTTGTCTGTATCTTTTGCCCGCCAGATTGGACCGCCGCCCTGATCCTCTTTGCCGCTCAGTGCCTTGACTTTAACCTCGACCTCAACATCTTTAAACGAGGTTTTCTCCGCGAGGAGCAGGTTGAATGTGTTTCCGAAGTTTTTATTTTTGGTTATGACGACGACCTGAGACTTGCTGGGCGCGGAGCTGTCCGCAACGACCTCCCACGTTGCCATAGTGTTTGTCTTTTTCATTCCTCCCGTTTCGGCCACCTTCCAGCCGGCGGGGACGCTACCCTGCATATCCTTATCGAAGTTCCATTCGATTTCGTCGTTTTCATCCTTTTCCTCGGCACTCAAAACTCCGGGACAGACAAGCACTGTTAAGAGAATTAGAATCGAGATATTGACGAACGTGTGTTTAAATATGCTCTTTTTCATAATCTCTCCAGTTGTTTTTACGTGTTCAGTTTTGAATTTCGAGTACGCCGTTTTCTCTGTTGTCCGAACCATGGACAGTTGAAAACCGCTTTTATCCGATGCTTGGAACTTTACAACATGGTCAAAATATAACCACTCAAGGTGGAATTATCAATAAAAAATTGAATTTCAAGGGATAGCCTTTGTGAAATTTACGGTGGTATCCATGTTTAGAGGGAGAGGTGAGGATTCATGTAAATCCCGATTTCGGGATACACATATCACTTCGTGGCAACAATGTGATTGCAGGTTTCGCGTGCGGCGTTGACGATCTCCTGTTCGCTTTCCACCCGGCGGTTAAGCATCAGTATTTTACCAGCGCAGACGGTGGTGTCGATACATGAGCTGTCGGCGCTGTAAACGATATCGGAGATTAGATTGTGACCGGGGAGCAGTCGGACATTGTTGAGGTCGAGGAGTATGAAGTCGGCGGATTTGCCCTCATCTATCTTGCCACTGTTCAGACCGAAGATTTCAGCGGGCGTGGATGTGGTGTGGATGAAGGCTTCGCTTGCACCAAGAGCGGAGGGGTCTCCCTGTGCGAATTTTTCGCTCAGCGCAGCGATTTTCATCTCTTCGCTCATATCGAGGTTGTTGTTGGACGCGCAACCGTCGGTTCCGATGGCGATGGCGATTCCTTTTTTAGCGATGGCGGAGTAGGGGAACTTGCCTGAGCAGAGCTTCATGTTTGAGGTTGGGCAGTGGGCGATGCTGACACGAGTTTTCGCCAGAATATCAATCTCCTTCTCTGTCACATGGATGACATGGGCGGCGGTCACATTTGCGCCCAGGAATCCGATATGATGAAGATATTCCACTGGACGCATGCCGTGTTTTTTGAGGCAGTCGGCAACTTCGGTCTCTGTTTCGGAGAGATGGATATGGATGCGCAGGTTGTTGACGGCGGCAAACTGTGCGCACCAGCGAAGCGACTCTTCCGAGACGGTGTAGATGGCGTGGGGCCCGAGTGAGAACTGGATGCGTTCCGAATATCCTGCGCTTTCTTCGAACAGGCGTTCATTGACGGTCTTTTGCTGTGTAGCCTTGTCCGGGTCGAAATTATCGATCATCACCGCCGAGACGGCGGCACGGAGGCCCATCTCTTCGACCGCGCGGATTGTGCCACGGTGATGCCAGTACATGTCGTTAAAGAATGTTGTGCCGGACTTGATCATTTCCAGACATGCCAGCCGTGTGCCGTTGTAGACATCTTCCTCTGTGAGGCGGGATTCGAATGGCCAAATATGCCTGGTGAGCCATTCGCGGAGTTTAAGATCGTCCGCGTATCCACGCATGAGTGACATTGCCGCGTGTGTGTGCGCGTTGTGGAAGGAGGGAATTATCGCCTTTCCCGATCCATCGATAACAGTTTTGGCTTTCTGTTTCAGATTTTCACCTATGCGGGCAATTATACCGTCGTCGACAAAAACATCCGTTAGCTTGTCGTTGAGTGTTACACGCTTTATGAGGAGGCTCATTTGGGGGTCAGTTTCCCAGTTTTGTGTAGTTGCGGTCGTCGACAGACTTTCGAGGAATGACGACGAATGCCCAGACAAACATGACGAGGAAAAGGAAGTCGAAAAGGGCGAACAGTTTCCAGAGTTGCGGGATGCCTGAGGTGAGCCAGTAAAAGCAGATAATCCCGCAATACGAAAGTTTCAGAAGGATTCCGTACGGGATCAGGTTGCGGTTTAGGGCGGGATTTATCGCAATGGTTACAAACATTATTCCGAAGATGACGAGGAGTGCTGCGGGAAACTGGATATAGGCGAAGTGGTTGGGAGGGGTTATGCAGAAACGCTCAAACACTATGTTTGGCAGGAGCATGAACAGGATGCCTAAAAAACATTCGTAGAGTGCCGCGACTGCGAAAAGCGACTGGATTGTGGCTCTTTTTTTCATAATTCTCCGCTTTCTGTTTGGATAACAAGCCGTATTTGTCGAACGTGCATATATTAGGGTAAATGGCGAACTGTGCAAACACTAATTTCAGCCATTTTTATGTGTCACGGATGTTCTCCCTTTCTCATCTTTTTGAAGTTGGCTTTTCGTCTCTTTGTGAAGTCATCTCCGTACAGTTGAACTGTGAGCTTCTTGAAATGGTCGCGTAATTCGGTTGCCGTCATATTTCGCGGACGGAAGTTTACATCGAAGAGTGTGCATCTCTTCCAGTTTTCCGGTTCAATGAGGCGATTCTCTTTGAGCAGGCGTGAGTAGAGCGGAGTTCCGGGGAAGGCGGTCAGGTACGTTATTTGAACCTCGTACAGTCCGGACTCTTCAACGAAGGTTGAGACTTGGTCGAAGATGTCAGCAGTGTGTCCGTCGAGTCCGAGAATGAAGCATCCGTTGACGGTGATGCCTTTGGACTGGATAGCGTGGATGGCATATTTGTATTTAGGGAACTTTTTATATTTCCAGTTGTTCTTCATTTCAATTCCATGGAGAGCGGTTTCCACTGGACTTTCCAGCCCGATGAGGAGTTGGGCGCATCCGCTATCTCGCATCAGTTCGAGCAATTCGTCATCCTCGGCTATTGTCAGGTCGGTTTCTGCAAACCATTTCAGGTTTTTATCGCGTAGTTGTGGGAGCAGTTCTTTCCAGTATTCTCGATTGACGAAGCTGTTATCGTCGGCGAACTCAATGAATGGGTTTTTCCAGATGGCGAGAATTTGATCAATCTCTTTCAGTACTTTGGATGCGGGTTTTTGTTTATAGCGGTTGGTCAGCAACACAGAGCCGGCGCAGAACTCGCAACGGTGTGGACAGCCTCGGCTCGTTTGTATTGTCAGGCGATTATAGTTCTTTATATCGAGCAGTTCAAAAGCGGGGGCGGGAGCGTCTGTCATATCGAATCCGCTCTCGTGGCTACCGTAGAGACCGCTGAGTGTTCCCGTGGCGGCATCGTCCAGTATCTCCGCCCAGCAGGCCTCGCCTTCTCCCACCGCTACGGCATCGCAGTGTGTCAGTGCTTCATCATAGAGGGCAGAGACATGCGGTCCACCGATGACAGTTTGAATGTTTCTAGCTGTATAGTGGCTTGCCAGTTTATAGGCCTCGTCTATCTGGGCGCTG
>CAYTQP010000038.1:15399-20845 GCA_964440175.1 uncultured Verrucomicrobiota bacterium | reverse complement strand
TTTATTGCGCCTTTGCAAGAAAGCATCAGCTACTCATGCAATATTCGGGTTAGGCACAACAAAAAGATTTCCTTATATCAGTGATAATTCTCCTGATAAATTTAAATTAGTAATTATTCATTCTCAGGTCGTTTTTGTGTGTTATATGATATTTGTTTATGCAAAAAATGATTTAATTAATACTCAGATAAAAGGACTTTCTGATACATCAAAGTTACTTCCATTTAAAAAAATATTTTCAGAACCAGACAACAAGAACCCACTTTCAGATGGAATAACAGGCTTGTATTCTATTGTCAGAAATGTCTTTGCTCATGGAACCTTTCTTTTTGAAAATGGACCGAGAACGGGGGAAATTATACTTGAAGAGAGAAAAAAAAAGATTTCTGTGACAGTGTCCACTTATTATTTACTGGAATTTTGCATGCAAATAGAACGGCTTTATAAATGTATAAGCAGTTATCCTGCGATTTAGGCGGACTGGAACCTTTCCGAGTTGGATATCAGGGTATGGGCGGTGGATTACTTCCCCCACAAGTACAGGAAGTCGAAGGGGTCGGTCCGCCTAAATCATTATTTTTTAAAGAGAGCAGGCATCCTGCCTGTTTTTGTTAAACGAGCAAGATACTTGTTCCACTTTGAGCCAGTTCCAGGCTCAGGACAAACGGCTTGAAAAATTGTCCAAGGTTCGTACAAACCCCAAAACTACCTGAGTTGAGCAACCATAAGTCGAATTGATTCGAGACTGTTTGGGTCGGGAACATATCTGTGCGTTTCAGAAGAATTTGACGGAACGGGTACACTGGGGAGGGAAAACCGATCAGAAGTGGTGTTGCGTCCGCACTTATTGCCACGCTTAAAATAATTTTAGCTGTCTGTTATCAGCGTAGTCGTTATCAGAAAAAATCTGTGTTCATTTGTAAAATACGTGGTTAAAAAATACTTTTAATGGATTAAAAATGAACGACAGAGCCGGGGCAAAGCGACCGACTATTTGTCCCGAAAATTGATGCAAATATTTTTTCGGAACGTGCGCCTGAACAGTGGGTTGGAGCCGCTCGTGTGACCCCCAGTTTCTTTAACTCTTCCACAATAGATTCAATTTCTTGAGTTGCGGAATCCTTCAGATGAAACCCGCCCATAATGAAATAGTGCTTTTCTTCTTTGGCGAATCGACGTGTAATTTCGACAATTCCGGGATGTGCACAACCCGTCAGAATAATGGATTCATCTGCTCCCTGCAAAAGAATCGATTGTTCGTTGCGCGGACCTTGCATTTCACCACTCAGCACAACCCCTGAACAGATGGAAACAAAATTTTCTGCAACCGAAATGCACGTAGCACCAACCGCCACCACTTCATCTTTCAAGTGCCGTGAAAGTGATGCCGGGAGGTACACTTCAAGATCAGAATTCGCATCCAAAAACGTCCAGAGTCCACCGAGATGGTCCCAATCGCCGTGCGAAATTACAACGACATCTATTTGATCAAGATCGAATCCAAGCACTTTAAAGTTGTGCATGAGAATTGGGCCCGATGTGCCGGTATCGAATAGAATGGTTTTTTCAAATCCTTCAATCACACAGGCAAACCCCCAGCTTGATTTTAATGCGGTATTTTCGGGTGTGTGGTTGTCATAAATGATTGTGATTTTATTGGAATTCATTTTTACTCTTTCATCTGACTTGTCTTTAAATACAAAAGGTGAGCAGAATGGCGAAAAAACAGGAATATCCCCGTTAGTAAGATTTTAGCGTAATCTTCTGCTTTATTATGGTCTATGGTACAGGAATTGTACTCAGATGAGGGGGTTGAGTCAACAGGAAAAAATGAAGCCTTCTCCCGCTCCTCTGGAGAAGCGGGAGAAATGCCTTGCAAGATTTTATCCGGCTTTTTCATGTCCATATACCCGTTGATATCAGAAATGACATAGAGTATCCATTTTGAAGCCATGTTTGTATTGATCAATCAGCCACGAGCCCGATTCTCATATAAATCTCGATTGACTTAGCATGTTTTTTCCCGTAACATTCTCCCTTTTCATGTCATATCGAAAAACAGGGTATCATTAATGGAGAACAGAGAGGTCATCAACAGGTTGAGAGCAAATATTGCCGTAGCGATATTCATGAGCTGGCTCGTGCCAGCACTCACTGTCTGGCTTTTCATTTGGGGGATGGGTGCGCTTGCGTTGCGTCTCACCATCGGGTTGCCGTTAACTTATCTCTGGGTGGTTTTCGCGGGATTCGCGCTCACCACCGTTATCACCGCCATCGTCGCTATCATGCGACGTCCCTCATCTGAGTCTATCACCGCGATATTGGATGCCAAAAACAACTGCGGAGGGTTGCTTATGTCCGGGGGGGAGGCGAATATCGATGCGTGGCAGGAAGAGATACCCATGCTGAAACTACCAACACCGAAATGGCGCAATCGCCGGGCGTGGATTCTCTTTTTCAGTGCCGCGCTCTTCGTTGCGATCAGCCTGCTGATTCCCGACCGCGCACTCACCTCAATATCATCAACCTCACTTGAGATCGGGAATCTGATCGACGAGATGGAGGCGCAGATAGATTTACTGGAAGAGATAGATGTGCTTGATGAGGTGTATGCGAAAGAGCTAAAGACTGAACTGAAGGCGTTGGAGGAAGATGCCAGCGCACGTGATCCAATCAAAACATGGGAGGCTCTGGACTCTATCTCAAGAATGGCGGAACGCTCGGCACGCGAGGCGGCAGAGGAGATGGCCGCCAGCATGGAAGATATATCCCTCGCCTCAGATCTGGCAGAGGGATTAGACAAGATCATGAGTGGAGAATTCGGGCTGGATGCCGAGACAATGAACAAACTGATGCGGGAACTGGAAAAACTCGCCGCCGGCGACAGTCTGGAGAATATACCGGGAACACTCGATCTGGATAAAGAACTCCTCGAAGCCCTCTCCTCCGTCTCCCTCACACCTGAGCAAATGAAACAGCTTGCGAAGCTACTGAACGGCATGGAGGGGGATCTGCTCGATACCCTTAAAAAACTTTCAAGCGCAAAGATGATTGATTCCGAAACATTGAAATCGCTTATGAGTTGCACCAATATGGTGTCGGCTGAACTCATGGAGATGCTGAACAATTGTTGCAACAGCACCGGTTGCACAAACGCGGCGGCACTTTGCACCGCGATGTGCCCCATGCCCGGCAAGGGTGGCATAAATCGTGGACGGGGCGACGCGCCAATGACATGGACAGACCCGTCCTCGGAACAAAATGCCGAATTCAAGGAGGAGGCGTTGCCATTGTCCGCTCTGACATCCCTGAAAGACAGCATAAACGTTGGAATGAGCATGGGTAGCCCGGAGGAGTCTGACAGTCGTGCCACATCTGTTCACGGTGCGCTCGCTACGGTTGATGCTGACGGTGGCGAAGCTCTAAAACATATTGTACTTCCAAAACACAAAGGAACAGTTGAACGATATTTCGAACGGAGAACCGAACATGAGTGACGAGAAGAGAGAGATGCTTAAACCGGATGAACTTAAACCTGTGTGTGCCCTCGCGAACCGAGTACTGGAGCAACTCGATCGCATTCTGCTGGGACGCACCGATTTACACCGCATGGTGATCATCGGAATACTGGCACGCGGACATATCCTGCTGGAAGGGCTCCCCGGTCTCGGGAAAACGGCGCTGGTGCGAGCGTTGGGGAAGGTCTTGAAACTGGAGTTCCGACGTGTGCAGTTCACTCCCGACCTGATGCCCGGCGACATTCTGGGCACACATATTCTTCAGACTGTTGAGAGCGGCGAGCGCGAGATGGTCTTTCAACCCGGACCGGTTTTCACCAACCTTCTGCTGGCCGACGAGATCAACCGCGCCTCTCCGAAAACCCAGTCCGCCATGCTGGAGAGTATGGAGGAGCACTCCGTAACACTTCTGGGACACACCCGTGCGCTCCCTGAACCGTTTTTTGTGCTGGCAAGTCAAAACCCTATAGAACTCGAAGGAACATATCCTCTGCCCGAGGCACAGCTCGACCGTTTCCTTTTCAAGCTCGTTGTCAGGGGCATGAATGTCGATGTTATCGACAGCATAATCTCCAGTCGCCGCCACGGCGTACCCCCGGAACCGACGTGGAGCATGACTAAAGAAGAGCTGGAGAGACTTTTCACCACCGTCGACCGCATCATTCTACCCTCTCCAGTGTCGCGCTATATCTCGCGAATAGTGAGCGCGTCACACCCGGAATCGGACGAAGCGACGGAAGAAGTATGCAAATACGTTTTGTACGGAGCGTCCCCGCGTGCCGCCATCGCCATCGCCGAGGCGGCGCGCGGACACGCTCTGCTGGACGGGCGACCCACTGTTGGTTTCGAAGACGTGAAGGCGGTGGCGTTGCCAGTTCTGAATCACAGAGTCATTCTAAACTACAAGGCACGCTTCGATAAGGTGGATACATTTGGAGTGATGGAGACGCTCATCAGCTCACTAGACGAGGCCGAAACAGGATTGCCACGGGATGTGAGCCTGGAAATGGATAAAGGATGAAAACGCTTCAATGAAACCACATGTGCCACACCCTCCGCAAAGGATCAAACAGATGAACAGCCACCGCGCTTCACTCCCGGCGAGGCTGATATGTTTTTTGATATTCGCAACCGCCACAACCTCCTTGGCCGTGACTCATGTAGGGGATATAGCCGTCTCCCCGCAATCCATAACAGCCTATAGTGTTTACCACGGCTATATTGATCATCCCATACTGCTGAGCAACACCTCCTCCACCGACTCGCACACCGTGACACTGCTCTATCCGTCGCAAGCATACGCTCAAAACAGAAACACCATCACCCGTATCAGCCGGACAATCGTGCTGGCTCCAAACTCAAGTGTCACCGTGTCACTGCTGCAACCGCCATTGCCTATCTCCGGCACAAGCAACGCCATCAAAATCACGGTCGATAAAACCCACCAGAAAATCATGAATATCGGGAATCCTCCAAACTGCAAAACCTCAAGCTACCTTTCAGCACTCAACATATTGATCAGTCGCTCGATCAATTCAGACAATCTGGACAAACGGCTCAACGACCAAGTGTACCATTTTGACGACAGCACGAAATCTTACAACAACATCAAACCCTTTAATCTGATACGAGCCGAGACCAAACCAGCGGGATGGCCGGACAACTGGCTCGGATACACCCACTACGACGGGATCATTATTCGAAACACCGAGATCAACTCCATGCCGGATTCTATCCGCGACGCGCTGTGGCGATATGTGGAGACGGGCGGATCATTGCTCGTTGTGGGCGACTACGACCCCCGTAAACATCATTCTGCTGTCACCCGCGTCTCTTCCGGTGCTTTCAGTGAATACAACGTCTGTTTTGGAAACTGCGCCGTCTCTCAGGAAAAAGATCCGAAAAAGTGGCAAAAAAAACAGCTAAAG
>CAYTQP010000038.1:0-15389 GCA_964440175.1 uncultured Verrucomicrobiota bacterium | reverse complement strand
ATGGATCGCTCGTGGAAGCGTACACGGACTCCATGGGAGTCGCTGGATAACATGATCGCGACTCACCACAACTTTCCTGTCATCAAAAACATCGAAATACCCCTGCGCACCATCTTTGTCCTAATACTGATATTCGCCATCGCGATAGGACCGGTCAACTTTATTGTTCTGGCGCGACGAAACAAACGAACCTGGCTGTTCTGGACTGTCCCCGCATTCTCGTTACTCACAAGCGTCACTGTGTTTATGTACTCACTGCTGTCTGAAGGCATCACCGCCGATATCCGCATGAACGCCCTGACCATACTCGACCAGTCAACACGCAGGGCTGTAACGCTCGGTCTGCAGGGCTACTACTCCCCGCTGACACCAAGGAACGGGCTACGCTTCGATTACAACACCGAGGTCACCCCTTTGGTTAATCGTGGCTATTCTTCCGGTTCCGCAAGGAGTGTGGACTGGAGTCGAGATCAACACTTCTCCAGCGGCTGGATAGAATCCAGAATCCCTGCGTATTTCAAAATCAGAAAATCCGAACTTCGCAGAGAGCGGCTTGATCTGTCGGTTGACGGCGGAAAACTTCAAATCCTGAACGGTCTCGGTGTCGATATCGAACAGCTTTGGCTGGCAGACGGCGACGGAAACATTCACACCGCTGAAAATATTGTCGCCGGCAAGAAGGTTGCTCTGACACCCACAAAACGCCATGTCCTCGACGAGCCCAGTTGTTTGCGCGATATTTACGCCTCCAAAAGCTGGAAAAACAAGAGTAAATCTCTTACAGCCTCACCAGAGAAAAAACTGCGACCCGGAACTTATATCGTCGAACTCAAAAGTTGCCCATTCATGGAGAACGGACTCGGCAGGGGTGATGAAAACTTCTTTTCAGTTGTATTTGGGATATTGTGAAATGGATATTGAGATCAAAAACTTAAAGAAGTATTTCGGTCCCACCAAGGCACTGGACGGGGTCACGTTCTCGTTCCAGACCGGGGATGTTTTCGGCTTTGTCGGTCCAAACGGCGCAGGCAAAACTACGTTGATGCGAATTCTCTCAACACTGGATGAACCCACCGACGGAGACGCGACAATGAACGGGAAGTCGATAATACAATACCCCGAAAGTGTGCGACGCTACGTCGGCTTTGTCCCCGACTCACTCCCTGCCCACAACGACATCACTGTCCACGAATATCTCGATTTCTTCGCCAGGGCATACGGCATCATTGGACGAGACCGCGACCGGGCGGTGGCGGGTGTCGAGGATTTCACTGGTCTGTGCAGTTTTAAAAATAAAGCTATAAGTGCCCTCTCCAAGGGAATGAAACAGCGAGTCAGTTTCGGACGCGCACTCGTCCACAATCCCACTCTACTCATTATGGACGAACCTGCTGCCGGACTGGATCCGCGAGCACGTGTTGAGTTGCGGGAGCTGGTTCTGGAACTGGCGGAGCAGAAGAAAGCACTCCTGATAAGCTCCCACATCCTGACCGAACTGGCGGAGATGTGTAACGGTGTGGTTATCATTGAACGCGGCAAATTACTGGAGAGCGGGAGCATTGAAGACATCTCCAAAACAACCACTCCGAATCGAACCGTCGCACTGCGGGCACTGGATGGAACCGACAAGCTGTATAAAGATATTCTACAGTTGCCAAACGTGGAAAAAACCCGTCGGGATGGGGGCGAAATATTTATAGAATTTCAAGGAGATGACTCAACCGGTAGCGACATTCTCATAGAGCTCATACGTAAAAACCACCGCATAACGGAGTTCAGGCACACAAAGCAGAGCTTGGAAGATATTTTTATGAACATCACAAAAGGCAATATCTCGTGAAGATAAAAGAACGGATAATACGAGGTTTTAAACGAGGCTTAAACCCTATCGTCGTCAAAGAACTCCGGCAGGCGGTCAGAAGTCGCTTCGTGATTGGAATTCTGATGTTTTTTCTTCTCTTTCTAGTGGGCGGCACGGGCGTTACATTGCTGATCACCAGCGTCAACAACGCCACCAGCTCAGCATCACAGTTCGGTGCGGGTAAATCCCTCTTCACTGTACTCTTTAGTGTGCTGATGGTTGTATGCACCTTATTCATACCCATCTATGTCGCAGTGCGGCTGGGAACTGAACGGGATAAAGATGGCGTTGACCTCTTCTTCATAACAACGCTCTCCCCTGCCGCTATAGTCCGTGGAAAATTTTTCAGTGCGCTCTTGCTGGTCGCTCTGCTTTTCAGCGTCTGCATGCCGTTTATGACGCTGACCTATCTGTTGCGCGGCATCGACCTGCCAACAATATTTCTCATCCTGATCTCCGGCTTCATATTCGCAATCATGGCTGTTCATACAGCTATCCTTTTCTCATGCCTGCCGCTCGGCAAGATTTTCAAGATTATCACGGGGATTGTGTTGATATTCTTATGCGTCACCGTCCTCCCCGGACTCATATTCTCCATTTCGATTGGAGGCGGTTCATCACTGTTCTCAGGCTCTATCAACTTTGGTTCATGGGAGTTCTGGAGGGATGCGCTCATTTTCATAACTATGGCATCTATGCTGCTGGGCTTCATGAACGTTTTCTCCACAATGCTACTCTCCCCCCCCACCGCCAATCGTGCGTTACCGGTGCGCATCTACAGCACCTCCATCTGGCTGCTCTCCTGGATCATCATATCGATTGCATTCTTCCTCACGGGATCAGCTCCTTACAATGACATTGTGATGATATGGCTGGGGGTGACAACACTATTCCTGTCGGCGGCACTCCTGACTGCGGTAAACTCAAACGAAAATTTAAGCTACAGAGTGCGTGCGGCCATACCCCGTAAACGTATCCTGCGCATACTCTCTTTTCCCTTCTTCAGCGGACCGATGAACGGTCTGGTCTGGGCCGTCATGCTTATGGTGGCGAGTTTTTTTATGGCGGGAATCATTCAACCCGACATCTGGGACAAAAACGCTTCTGCGTGGATGAGTCTCTTTATCTATTTCTACGCTTATGCGCTATCGGCAACATTCATCAGACGCACAATCCTGAAACGTCTTCCCTGCGGGAACACTTGGATTATCGCTTTGCTTATGATGATGCTGATATCTATTCTGCCTTTGATCGGAGTCTTCTTTATAGACGGATTCGAGTTTAATGAGATAGAGGGGTGGTGCTACGGCAACCCGTTCGCACTCGGAGATGATATAAACAGAGAAATGCAAATTTTGATAGGCTCATTCTGGGCACTAAGCATAACCATTATTAACTGGAGATGGATCTTCAGCTCCACAAAACGTTTTGCCTCACTCCCTCCTCCGTTGTTAAAAGAAAACGGGCAATAAGACTATGCGCGAAGAGTATCGTAAATTTCTAACTGAGGGCGAACGCGCCGGAGCCGGATATTCGCTTGGAATCCCGCGTGAAGCCATACAGGGAACGTTCGGACAGCAACTGGGGACGGCGGCGGGAAGCTCCGTCGACTTTAAAGACTATCGTGAATATCAGCCGGGCGACGATCTGCGGAATATCGACTGGAATGTCTTCGCCCGTAGCGACAAGCTAACCGTCAAACTCTTCAGAGAAGAGGTCAACCCCCATCTCGATCTGGTGCTGGACTGCTCAAAATCCATGGCTCTGCCCGGAACCCAGAAGGCGCGTGCTACCCTGGGTCTCGCCGGGCTTCTGGTCACCGCCGCCGCAAATGCACGTTGCTCACACTGCGTCTGGATGAACAACCATGGATATCAGCGGGTGCCAAACAGTGATGAATCGCCCTCCGCGTGGGACGGACTGGATTTAACCCGCAAAGAAAACCCTGCCGAATCCTTCGCGGTGATGCCACCGCGATTCAGAAAAAACAGCATAAGAATACTGCTGAGTGATCTCCTCTGGATGGAAAACCCAACCCACACAATGAAACCGCTGGTCAACGGTGCCGCAGCAGTGCTTGTTGTGCAGATTCTGGCCACCGAGGATGTCAACCCCTCCTCACTCGGCAATATCAGAATTGTGGATGTCGAAAGCGGTGAGCCACTCGAAATATTCATCGACGCGGTAGCCCGCAAACGCTATCAGGAAACGCTCGCAGGACACAGCGGAAACTGGCATGATGCCTGTCGGCAAACTGGCGCACGCATGGCAACCGTCACGGCGGAGGAGGTTGTCGATGGCTGGCGAATCAGTGCTCTTGAAGAACTGCGAATACTGGAATCAATATGATACCGCTACTCACATATCCTCTTGCGCTTCTCGCTTTCTCCGCCCTGCCGATGCTGGCGGCAATATACTTTTTCCGAAACCGTTTCCGTCGCAAACCGGTGTCGAGCGTCGCACTCTGGCAACAGATCGCCTGCGCGAAAGAGGGTGGCTCACGTCTCACAAAATTCCAAACCCCGCTCTGGTTCCTGCTGGAATTGCTGGCTATCATATTTATCGTCCTGGCCACCGTCAATCCGCGCTGGCCGTCCAAACAAAACACCCGCCGAGTTACACTCGTTCTTGACAACTCCGCCTCTATGTCGGCAAATATAACATCCAGACGCTCACCCGGAAACCAAGCGGTAGATGCCTTGAAAAAACTCATGAAATCGGGACAACTCTCCATCCTCCGTATAATCCTCGCCGGTACCGAAGTCGAAATTATGGATATGCCGCCACAGGGTTTCAATATAGACGAGCTGACAAAAAAATGGGCGTGCATCTCATCTTCGTCAACACTAAATTCTGCCGTTGCACTGGCCCTCCAGATGAGCCATGAATCCACATCCGTGCTGGTGCTCACCGATCGTGCGCCGACTGGCGAAATAGAGAATAACCGGGTGAAATGGCTGGCATTCGGCTCACCCGTGCCCAACACCGCATTCGTCAACGCCAGCCGCGTTCGAGGTGACACCGCCGACCGCTGTCTCCTGGAAATTGCCAACTTTTCGGACAAACCCATCACCACGCCGGTCACTATCATCGGCATCGGCTCCGCGCCAGTGGTCAAATCTATCAGTTTGAGTCCGGGTGCAAGACGGAAAATGGTGTTCAATGCGCCCACGTCCTCCAAATGCGTCACCGCCTCACTCACTGCGGATGCCCTCGCAATCGACAACCGGGTGTGGCTACCGCATCCCACCCTCAAACTGCCAAGGGTGAAGATAGCCATCACCGATGCCGACACAGCCAAATACGTCAGAAAAGCGGTGGACGCATCAACCCTCCAATCATCGGACTCCAGCGACCCGCAGATTGTCTTCACAGATATGCCGGGACGGGTCAGTGGCAACCTTTCAACATGGACAGTGCGCCTGATCGGCGGAGATAAACAGCGTGCCTACACCGGTCCATTCGTTGTCGATCGCAACCATCCTGTTACCAGGGGCGTGGATATCGGAACCCTCATCTGGGGCGCGGCGCAAACCAATCAGATCCCCGGAATTCCCATAATCAGCGCTGGCAATATCCCGCTCATAACAGATGAACCCGGAATGATGGAAAGCCACAACATCCGCATCCAGTTCTGCCCGGAAACATCCACACTTCAGAGAACCCCCGCCTGGCCATCGTTGATATGGAACATCATGAAATGGCGTGGCGAACACCTGCCGGGAATGGCGAATGTGAATGTGCGTGCGGCAACGCCCGCCATCCTCAGCACCAGCGGCAAAATCGCCAGCGTCGAGATACAAGATCCGGACGGGAAATTGGTCACGCATCCGGTGTCAGGCTCCAAAGTCATTCTGAATCCCGACAAACCCGGACTTTACCAGATAACCGCAGACACAGTGAAATACCGCTTCGCCGTCAACTTCATCGCCCCCGACGAGTCCGATCTCTCACAAAACTGTGGTGGCGACTGGGGTACGCTGATCGATCGCGAAACCATGCAACGGGAGATGCGCGGAACCTCCTGGTTCTTCATCCTGCTCACACTCCTGATTCTAACCGCGCACTTGATGATCATCTCAAAAGGCAAGGCTTCGGCATGACACTTCAATATCCATTCTGGTTGCTTATGGCACTCCCGCTGGGAATGCTCTGGTACGCATTCCGCCTCTCAACCAAAACGCTGAACATCCTCCGGGGCACACTCCTGCTCCTCCTCATTCTAGCACTATGCGAACCGTCAATAAAACTGCGCGGACGGCATGTCAGCACCGTGGTCGTTGTCGACCGTAGTGAATCCATGCCCTCGAATTCCGATGAGACCGGCCTTGAAATCATCTCTATCATCCAGGCGGCAATGAGAGGCGAAGACAGACTCGGCGTAGTCACCTTTGGAGAACAAGCTCTTGTCGAACAACCGCCGCAAGTCGGCGATTTTCCCGGATTCGTAAACGAACCCGGCAAAGAACGCTCCGACCTCAACCACGGCATCAATCTGGCACTCTCACTCATTCCTAAGAATAGAACTGGACGGATTCTCCTCATTTCAGACGGCAGATGGACCGGCAAATCCCCCGGAAAGGCGGCGATAAACGCCGCGTCACGCGGATGTACCATCGATTACCGATGCCTGAGCCGACCACAAGTCAACGACATAGCCATTGAAGAGATACTTGCCCCCTCATCAGCCGCGCCTCGCGAATCATACATCATAACAGCCTGGATCCGCGTCCCGTCCCGACAACCAATCCAATACCGCCTCGTCAGCAACGGCAAAATCATCGCCGCCGGCTCCAAACCCATGAAGGCGGGAATGAACCGTCTCATGTTCAGAGACACCGCCGGAAATACCCGCGCTAAAGAATACCTTCTCAGCGTTTCAGGGGATGGAGACGACCCGTTACCACAAAATAACATCGCCAGAAAACTGGTTGGAGTGAATGGCGAAAAACCTATACTCTGCATCACCCCCTCACCAAACTCCGCACTCCCGCCACTGCTGAAAAAAAGCGGCTTAAACATCACCTCTATTCCCGCACGACAATGCGACCTCTCTCTCACAGAACTGTCGAACTATTCAGCCGTGTTGCTTGAGAACGTCTCCGCAAACAATATCGGCATCCGTGGCATGAGGAATATTGCCGTCTGGGTGGAACAGTCCGGAGCCGGCTTCATGATGACTGGCGGTAAAAACTCGTTCGGCCCCGGAGGTTATTTCAAATCGCCAATCGAACGCATCATGCCGGTGTCGATGGAGTTACGCAAGGAACATCGCAAGCTGAAACTCGCGATTGCCGTAGCTCTCGACCGCTCGGGAAGCATGGCAATGAGCGCAGGCGGAGGACAGACCAAAATGGATCTTGCCAATCTCGGCACAGTGCAGGTTCTTGATCTGCTCTCGAATATGGATGAGATGGGTGTGATCGCCGTGGACAGTTCAGCACACACAATCGTTAATCTGGCCAGCCTCGACAAAAATCGTGGCTACAGGTCAAGAATATTAAAAATAGACTCCATGGGTGGTGGTATATTTGTTTATGAAGCCCTCGTCGCCTCCGTTAAGATGTTAAACTCCGCTACCGCCGGAACACGCCACATTATACTCTTCGCTGATGCCGCCGATGCCGAACAACCGGGAAAATACAAATCACTCCTCGCCAAATGCCACACAGCCAACATCACCGTCAGCGTAGTCGGGCTGGGAAAACCAACCGATAGCGACGCAGCCTTTCTTGAAGATGTCGCCAAACGTGGTGGCGGACGCTGTTTCTTCACCTCCGATCCCCTGGAGATCCCACGCCTCTTCGCACAGGACACCTTCTGTGTGGCACGTAGCACATTCATCGAAGAGAACACCACCATGAAAATCACCGGCGGCTGGCCCGCACTCTTCGCCGCAACCCCCGCCACCGTGCCGGCGATTGGCGGATACAACCTGTGCTATCTGCGCGAAGGCGCAACCCCCGCCGCCATCTCCGAAGATGAATACAACGCCCCCATCATCGCCTCATGGAACGCTGGCAGCGGACGTGTGCTCTGCTACACCGGAGAAGCCGACGGCAAATTCACTGGTCATTTGGCACAATGGCCGGACGCGGGAAAGCTCTTCAGCAGCATGGCTCGCTGGACAGTCGGGGCACGCGGTAAATTGCCGTTGGGCATGATGCTGACACACGATGTCAAAGACGGTATCTACAGAATTGAACTCCACCTCAACCCCGAACGCAAAGAAGAACCCATCGCTCAACCGCCCATCGTCAACATACTGCGCGGTCACCCCGGCAGTGAGCCACAAAGCACAACATACAGCATGCTCTGGGAATCCGCAGATTTACTGGCGTGCGAAATACCTTTTATCGGTAGCGAAACCATCCTGCCAACAGTCGAAATAGCCGATCATGGCTCAATCCCTCTCTCCCCTGCCTGTCTCCCCTATTCCCCCGAATTCAACACCCCCGACGGACACAAAGGCGTGAACACACTCAAACACATCGCCGATGCCACCGGAGGAAAAGAGAGAACCGATCTGGCGCAAATATGGGAAAGCTCCGATCGGCGAGCGCGATATATCCCCATCGCTCACTGGCTCCTCATCACCGCTCTGATCATCCTGCTTCTGGAAATTCTGCAACGCAGAACCGGCATACTCCACACAATACACAAAACCAAAACTCGTGAGACTGCACCGGATAACATCGTAAAAGAGAAAACAACTCCGCATCCGAAAAGAAAGAAGAAAACCCCACGCAAAAAGAGTGCCCCCGCCAGCACCGTCGCACCACCACCCGAAAACGAATCAACCCTCGCCGCCATGCGCCGCGCACGCCACCGCGCACGCCACCGCACTCAACGGTAACGCGGGGAAACAAACGAACCGAAAAGAGTTCGTATTGCACATTACGAACGTCTTCCACAAGCATAGCAAAGTACCCGAAAAAGACATGGACACGTCCTGTGGATCATCATGCAAGCCTGAAGACAATAATAGTCGTACGTCATGAGTATCAATGACTTACGCACGCGAATAAGAGACTTGAACTAATTCCGCTCCACGCCCCCTGCGCGGGAAATGTTTTCCTCAACATTTTCCCCGGATAAAGAACGGATGCGGGTTCGATTCCTATTGACACACCTGACGGTCCGTTTACAACTCAGGTCTGAATATGCCGGTGTCACAAGTTGCGTCGTGAGTTTGTCGCAAGTTTAAATCCGAAGAAGATAGATAAGCTGATTTGTCGCTCCTTCCGATATTACAAGCTCCTTATCAAGCATTCCCTTGAGGTCTCGTTGCAAGCTGCGTCGATTAACATCAGGGCAAAGCCGCTCACAATCCTGAATTGTCAGCTTCTTATTCTCCAGTAGAAAACCAAGGACCTTGCTCTGCCGGTCATTTAAACCATGTTTCCTCACCAGTACATCTCTTCTTATAACCTGCTCACCTCGCTCCTTGACTTCGATCATCTGGGTTTCCAGTCCCGTAATGAAATAATTGAGCCAGCCGGTCATATCCATGCCGTTCTCACGCACACTCTGAATTGATCTGTAAAAAGTCGGTCGGTCCCGGTCATAGTATTCACTAATAGTGAACAGACGCTTGAAGTCATAACCAGCCTTGTAGAGACAGAGGGTTGACAGCAACCGTGAAGTACGACCGTTACCATCTAAGAAGGGGTGAATATGCACCAATTGAAACTGCGATATGCCACTGATCAAAACTGGATGAATCTCGAGATCAGAGTTAAGCCATTTGACCATCTCCGACATCATAACGGACACCTCCGCAACGGATGGTGGTGTATAGATCACTTCATTGGTGGACGAGTTTGCCACATAATTCTGTATACGACGGTAATTGCCCGGATCAGCCTTGCCTCCCCTGACACCTTGAACCAGTTTCTTATGGATCTCACGAATCAGACCTTCGGTGATCGGAGCACCGCTGTCCAGACATTCGGAAACAAACTCAAAAGCAGAACGATAATTCAGCAACTCTCTCGTGTCATCAGGATCTGCCCCAGGAACATCCTCTCCGTTCCACAAACGCTCAGCCTGATCCAGAGTCAATCTTGTTCCTTCAATGTGTGTCGTATGATGCGCCTCTTTGATGAGGGCCTTATTCCCCATATCCCGTACCCAGTCATCTGAAAGCTGCGCCGCTTCCAAAAAACCACGCGCCCGCTCAATCTGCGTGATAGCAACGGTCATCCGATTGGTGATGGTGAATTTCGGGTTAAACGCCGTCATCTTTCGCGCCCTTCCATCTAAACCCGGATGGTATATTAACGCCTGTCGCCGTTATTCGAAGATTTCGAACAACTGAAAATACATCCGATTTACCATCAGCAATTACTTTCTTATGGCAATAGTTAATATCTTTTTCCATGGTCAAGAAAGCATCCCGAAAATTGTTAAAACTTCAAAAGTGGTCTCTACGACCTATTCGTGTAGAACATGTATTTTTTCCACAAAGAAACAATGGAAACCACAAATGAAGAAGATAGAGCAAATAACGGTTTCAGGCAACGCAAAGTTGGAAGAAATGGAGGAACATTTCAGCGTTTCATTTCCCCTGTCCCGGACATTCTGCGGATTACCTGTAAATTGTTTTTGATTTCAGGGTTATAAATGTAAGCTAATCGCCGTCTTCTTTTTTCACGCAAACACCCTTTTTTATTTTTAATTTTATATTATGCAATTCATTCTAACAGAATTGATTGCATAAGAATACTCCTTTTTTATGAATAATTCAGGATAAAGTCCCGATTTGCGCTTGTCACTTTTTTGACATCTTGGTTCTTCGTACATTTCTCTCTCATGCGCCACAGTTCCGTTTATGATCAACCGCTATGCTAATTGTCCCACAACTTCGGGGTTCGTCTTATCTCTCAATGCATGATACGGATGCCATTTTTCTGTTTTTTTACAAAAAAAACAAATATTAATTTTTCAAATACGATCATAACAGTTATGGTGGAGGGCAAGACGTGAAAACAGCGAAAACTAAGCAATGCATGAGGAGTTCCAGCGTGGACGATATAAAATTTACACACCTTCATCTTCACACAGAATACAGCATGCTTGACGGTGCCTGCCGAATAAATGACACCATACGTCAGGCTAAAAATCTAGGTATGAGCGCAGTAGCTATAACCGATCATGGTTGCTTGTTCGGACTCATAAATTTCTATGAAGCCGCAAAAAAGGCGGGGATTAAGCCTATCCTGGGTTGCGAGATGTACATTGCACCCGGCAGCCGTTTTGAACGAAAGAGTCATAACAAGAATTACGCCTACCACCTTGTTCTGCTGGCAAAAAATAATGAGGGCTACGCAAATTTGTGCCGTTTAAGCTCCAAGGCGTACCTGGAGGGCTATTACTATAAACCACGCATAGACAAAGAGCTTCTTAAAGAGCACAGCGAAGGATTGATCGGACTCTCCGCCTGCCTGCAAGGCGAAATTGCCAAGCTCTGTACTCAAAATCAAATCGACAAGGCCGTTAAAGTTGCAGAGGAGTATTCCTCGATCTTCAGGGAAGATGACTTCTATCTGGAAATTATGGATCACGGCATAGAAGACCAGAAGAAAGCCAATGACGGAATTATGGAGGTCGCCAGACGGACAGGACTTCCTCTTGTGGCAACAAATGATGTCCACTACATAAAGAGAGAGGATTCCGAGGCTCACGAGGTCATGCTCTGCCTTCAAACTCAAACTGTTATGAGTGACGAGAAGCGAATGCGCTACGGCTCCGATCAGTTTTACATGAAAAGCGAGGAAGAGATGCTCGCTCTCTTCCCACACACACCGGAAGCCATCACAAATACCACCAAAATCGCACGGCGTTGCAATGTGAATCTTAAACTGGGCAGTGATGCACCAATGCACTTCCCGACATACACTGTTCCCGAAGGCTTCGGACAAAAAGAGTATCTTATTAAACTCACAAATGAGGGCCTGAAAGAACGCTACGGACTGAAAGACGTGGCAAACCCGAAAAACGCGGAAGAAAAAAAGATTGTGGAACGATTTGAACTTGAACTGAAAGTGATAGAACAAATGGGGTTCATCAACTACTTCCTCGTCGTCTGGGACTTCATCCACGCCGCGAGGAGCAAAAATATTCCGGTCGGTCCCGGACGCGGATCCGGTGCCGGCAGCCTTGTGGCGTATGCCCTCGGCATCACTGGCATAGACCCCCTGCGCTACGGGCTAATATTCGAACGGTTCCTCAATCCTGAGCGTGTTTCACCGCCCGATTTCGATATAGATTTCTGTCCAAACAGACGTAGCGAAGTTATCGAATATGTGCGCAACAAATACGGCACCGAAAATGTTGCCCAGATCATCACATTCGGGACACTGGGGGCCAAAACTGTCATTCGCGATGTCGGACGTGTTCTGGAGATCGATTACAACGAATGTGACCGTCTGGCAAAAATGGTTCCTGAAGAAGGAGGCATGACTCTCGCCAAGGCATTTAAGATGAATCCCGACTTCAAAAAAATATGCGAAACCGACAAAAACGCCATGGCGATAATGAAATACGCGCATGTGCTTGAAGGGCTTCCGCGCAATCCGGGAACACATGCCGCCGGGGTTGTTATCGGCGAAAAACCGCTCATCGAAATTCTCCCGCTCGCCCGTGATAAAGATGGACAGCCGGTCACGCAGTTCGAGATGAAGCCGATGGAGAAGACCGGGCTTCTAAAGATGGATTTTCTGGGACTGCGCAACCTGACGGTTATCCAAAACACGATCGATATACTGAAAAACACCAGGGGAATTGAACTCGACATCAACACACTGCCTCTCGATAATCCCGCAGTGTTTGAATTGCTGGCTCGAGGCGACACCGCCGGCATCTTCCAGCTCGAAAGTTCGGGCATGCGCGACCTCTTCCGTCGCGTTGGGGTCAACAAGTTTGAGGAGATCAGCGCACTAATCGCGCTCTACCGTCCCGGTCCCATGGAAATGCTGAACCCCTACATCAACTGTAAACTCGGAAAAAGCAAAATAACATACGACCATAAGTTGCTTACACCGATACTTGAAGAGACCTATGGAATCATGCTTTATCAGGAACAGGTTCAACGGGCGGCAAATATTCTAGCGGGATTCTCACTGGCAAAAGGCGACCTGCTTCGACGAGCCATGGGCAAGAAAAATAAAGAGGAGATGGAGAAACAGAAGATTGAATTCATTGAGGGCTGTAAACGAGAAAACAATATCAAACCGGAAAAGGCTACTGAGATATTCAAAAAGATCGCAAAATTCGCAGGCTACGGATTCAATAAATCCCACAGCACAGCCTACGCCCTCATCACCTACCAAACCGCCTATCTGAAATCCAACTATCCTGTCGAGTTCATGGCCGCACTGCTCAGCACGGAGATGGAGAACACCGACAAACTGCCGTATCTTGTGTCAGAGGCGCGGGAGATGGATATCCAGGTGCTACCGCCGGATATAAATGCCAGCGAGGCACAATTCACATCCGACGGCAATACGGTCCGCTTTGGATTGGCGGGCATCAAAAATGTCGGGCGGGCGGCCGTTGAAAATATTATTGAAACTCGCAAACGGGACACCAGACCATTTAAAGGGCTGCTCGATTTCTGCATGAGAATGGACTCAAAACTTGTCAATCGAAAGGTTTTGGAGAGCTTGGTTCTGTGCGGAGCTTTCGATTTTAATGGGTTCTCGCGCGGACGACTCTTTGCCGGCATAGACTTCGCGATAAAACGAGCAGAATCCGAACGCCGCGACCGACAATCGGGACAAGCCAGTTTGTTTGGCAATATGGATGATGCCGGCAGCGCGAGTTCCAGCGACACCGATGACACTTTGCCTGATGCCAAACCCCTTCCCGAAAACGAGATGCTCTCCAAGGAGCACGAATTGCTGGGCTATTACATCTCTGGTCACCCGCTCAGTAAATATGAACACACCCTCAAACTGTATAATCTCGCCGATCCCGCCATGCAGGAATCCATACCGACACCCGGCACCCAAACCCGCATCGGAGGACTTGCAACCAGCATAAATCAGCGCTACACCAAGACGAAGAAACCCATGGCATCTTTCACCCTCGAACTTCTTGATAATAAGCTGGATGTGGTGGTGTTTAGCGAAACCTATGAGAAATATCACGAACTGCTCGAAGACGAAAAGCCCATCATGGTCTGCGGGAAAAAAGGCGACGACGAAACTTTCAAGATTATCGCGGAAGAGATATATCCGCTCGACGAGGTTATGGAGAAATTCACAAACCATGTTGGTCTGCATATTCCAGCCGTCAATCTCAATGATTCAAAACTGGAAGAGATTCGAGATGCACTGAATGAATACAGGGGCAAGGTTCCCATTCAGATGTGGTTGCTTTTTCCCGGTGGAGAGAAGGTATGCATCCAGGCGGGAACAAATTACTCTGTCCGCCCCAGCGAGACCATGATCCACAAATTCCACAGGATAATCGGTGAGGACTGCGTTAAACTGAGCGTCAATAAAAAACCGTGCCTGCTGAACCAATCAAGATCAAGATGGAAGAAAAAAGAGTGAGAAAGCTGAACAGGGAAAATGCACGAATCTCTCACCAACACGATGAATGCCGTCAATCTGACCTAAAGATTAATTAATGAAATTAAGATTGGGGAAAACACTTCCATCTCATCCTCCTGTGGTAATGCCCCACTGTCGTTCCGTCTCACGGACGGTACTTGGAACAGCACAAAGTCACAGTATAAACAGAGGTGAATCGCACTGTTTTTGATATTTGAAACAGCGGCGGAATCGGCAGAATGGAACTCTCCACATGTCAAGGAAGAGTGGCGAACACAACTTCTAATTTTTAGCCAAAAATTAAATTGACAGCCCACTATCTTTTGTTGTACGTTCAGCCCGTGAATGGCGGGGTGAAGTAAACGACTAAAGAGGTGATTATGATGATTAAGAAATTTATAATGATTGGACTGGTTACGGGAATTGCTGTTGTTTTTAATACTCAAGCCGAGATAGTGACGAATGGACTCTATCTGTATATTGTGGCAGACGATCTCGCCCTTACGGATGGAGCCATTGTCACCAACTGGACAGATTCAGTGAGTAGCAATGTTCTGACCAACAGCGACGGAACAAACGGTGCGCCAACATACATCACAAACTTTGCAAATGGGCATGCCGCTGTGCATTTTGACGGCATCGATGACAACCTGAATGTTGATGTGGCACTGAAGGGTGCCGTGCCCGACACAAAGACCACAACCATGTTTGTCGTGGCGCAATACCTCTCTCTCCCCACAGTAGCAACTGGAGCTGAATCTTTCCATTATATGGTGGGGACTCAAGCTCATGCAGGAGGGAACGGACGTTTTCGAATTGTTGCGAAAAGAGACACAACCGGGGACTTATGGAGCGTCCGCGTCGGCGGAGGAGCTCAAGTGTCCGAAGGAAATAGCGATACAAACCTAAATGTGTTCTCCGTTGTTTCCGGACAACCAAATGCCAACAGCGTCACTCTGCGCGTCAAC
>CAYTQP010000037.1:0-21653 GCA_964440175.1 uncultured Verrucomicrobiota bacterium | reverse complement strand
CAGCACTTCTGACAAAACCGCTTTTGGGTTGTCCCGGCTTTGGACAAAATAACCACGGAGTCGGCAGCTGAATGGAGCACATATACGCAATTATTTTGTCCGCAACGGGTTGTGCATTTGGTTCTATGCAGCAATGGGTGCATCTTCGCTCATGCGTAATCCGTTGTGAACGAAAGCATAGCACATCTGCATCCACATCAACTGTCGAATCCGGGATAATGGCAGTGCATGGCACTTGACGGAAACGAGATAATGGGATAAGTTGCGAACTGATTAATATTAACACTTCAGGCGGATTGATATGGCGCATTTAATAATAGCCAATGGCGAATTGCAAGGAAAAGAGCTGAATATACTTGAGGGTGGCATGCGTATCGGACGCGCCAAGTCCAACGATTTTGTCATAGACGACGAGAGACTCTCTCAGTTTCACTGTCGATTTTTCTTCAAGAGCGACGGACATCTCTGGGTGACCGATTTTGGGAGTACCAATGAAACGCTTGTGAACAACAGGGCTGTGTCTGAACAGCGTCTTGGTGTGGGAGACCTGGTGGACATTGGCGGAATTATCTTTAAGATTCTGCGTGCCGAAAAAGATGACGTCAGTCAAAACCGTGCGTCTGCCGGAGATTTGCCGCAGGAGAAGAGCGGGGAAGTGTCAATGCCTCAGAAAGAGGTCGTGTCTCACAGTGGCGGGGTGGATCTCGGATTCAAGCGGTCTTCGGGGGAAGAGACCAAGTCGCTGTTGTTGCGTGTTGGCTGGGCTTTGGCAATACTGATGGTGATCATTATGCTGGCACTGGCTCTTATGCGTTTTACGGGTGATCAGGGTGACGGCGGAGGGAAAGTAGCGTTGCCGAAAAACCTGCCACTGACAATTGATTACGAGAAGGTTGAGGCCGACAGCAAAAACATATTCCGCTATGCGTTGCGCCTCGAAGAGAACATGCTTTCGATACAGATAGACGACCTCAAAAATAATCGTCACGTATCACGCGAGAAAAAGATAAATGAATCTATTGTGGCGCAACTTCGGGATCAAGTGAAGAACTCGCAGTTCTTCTATCTGCAACCCAGCTATGCTGGTGTATCTCCAGGTATCTACGAGTTAAAAAGTCTTTCTGTCACTCTGGGGAATAAGACTTCGCACACCAAGGTGTTCAATCGTCTGGAACCGCGTGATTTTAAGACAGTGCGTGAGCTGATCGAGGATTTCGGGAAGACCGAACTCGGACTTGCCGCCCTGGCTCTCTCTCCGGAACGCCTGGAAGAGCTGGCCAGTGACTCGTTTCTGATGGGGCGCAAGAGTTTTGAAGAGCGTGAGGTGCGCTATGAAAACCTCTCCACCGCCATCAAGCACTTTACACTCGCGCAGTGGTATCTCGAAACGCTTGAGCCTAAACCCGATTTTTACAGGCAGGCGGTCTCAGGACTGGAGATGGCGCGAAAAGCTCTGGAAGAGCGCTATAAAGACTATATCTTCAGAGCGGATCGTGCTGTTACACTCGGTGACTGGGAGGAAGCGGCAGAGAATCTGCGGATTATTCTGAAACTGATTCCGGATCGCGCTGATGAGCGGCATAGCAAGGCACGCAAACAGCTTTTAACCGTTGAACGCCATCTGTAACGGCAAATAGAGGTTCTATGAAAATATTAAAAGTGATAAAGAGACGTTTTTTCGACAGTCGTATTTATGGTGTTCTGATGTGCGTGGCGGTGTTGTGTGCGGTTATGACATCATGTGATCTCCTCCCCGGCGACAAGAACGGTGGAACGATAAGTCTGGTCACAAAACCAGCGGATGCCTACATTGTCTGCGACGGAGTTGAGTACGGCAGTTCGCCGGTGACTGTGAAAGGGCTGTCAGCCGGACGCCATCTTGTTGTGGTGAACCGGGATGGCTTCAAAGAGAAAAGGATAACCGTCAACCTTCTCGCCAACCAGGTGAGTACCGAGAGGATAGAGCTGGAACCAATAACAGGACTGCTACTAATTGAATCAAATCCGGACGGAGCGGAGGTGACAATAGACGATGCGTACAAGGGCGAAACCCCGTTGCTCATACACGACATCGAGATGGGTTCACACCGCCTGAAATTTTACAAGGAGAGCTATTTTCACCGCGAACTTACCGTAAAAGTGAGCGATAGAGCACCTCAGCTTATAGAGACAGAGCTCATATCTGACTCTGCCACAGTGGCAATCATCTCCTCACCACCCGGAGGAGCGGTGACTGTCAACGGCGCGTCGATGGGCGAAACCCCCTGCCGCATAAACCGTATCAAGACTGGCGAAGCCACAGTGGAGATAACCCGTGCCGGATACCTCCCGTTTCATCAAAGTCTGCTTCTTCGCGCTGGTGAGGCGCACCGTGTGGATGCCACTTTGATACCACTCCCCGCAGGGCTGACCGTTTACTCGGTTCCGGAAAAAGCGCGCGTGTATGTCGATGACCAGTATCGGGGCGAGACTTCGATCACATTGACCAATCTCACAGTAGGCAGTTGCGTGATCAGGGTTGAAAAGAGGGGATTTGAGAATCAACAGCGTAGCATAGAGCTGGCTCCGGGCGCACGGCGGATAGAGGAATTTCGCCTCGATCGCAACAGTGGAAAGATTGTGCTGGTTACAGAACCCGCCCGCGTCAAAGTCTACCTCGATGGAGAGTTAGTCGGGGTCACCGTCGCTGGCAGTAGCGAGATACTTTCCGATCCGTTGGAGATAGATATGGTTGAAAGCGGCTATCACAAACTTCAACTGGCACGTAAGGGCTATGGCTATCCGACGAAAGAGGTAAACATACAGGTGAATCAGATTCTTTCTATGCACGAAACTATGAACCGCTTTTTTGTCCCCGACACAATCATTCGCACCGGCGACCTTCCCTCCGATGTGTATCGCGGTATCGTTATTCGTAAACACCCCAATGGTGATATCGAGATGGAAACGCATCCCGGCATCATAGTAAAGATACCGAGCGACACCATAACCGCCGTAGAACCACTCAACGCCAGCGAGATGCAATAAAAAATAATACGAAGTTTTCTCGTTGAGCGATTTGTTCAGTCTCGAACGTGGCAAATGGCGGGTCATTTAGAGCTTATTGAACCCCCGAACCATACACAGCAACCCTCTCGCCGCGCTTTGGTCGCAACTTCAGGACTTTTCCTTTATACCGAATGGTAAGTGCTTTCCCCGCATTGCTGAGAACGGATGCTGACACGAGTTCCCCGTTTTCCCAATCCATATTCACCACGAACCCGCCACGCGCACACAATCCCTTTACACTACCGGTTTCCCAGTCATTTGGAAGGGCTGGCAGAAGAACAATTTCATCCGTGTGGCTTTGAAGAAGCATCTCTGCCACACCAGCAGTGTAGCCGAAGTTGCCGTCGATTTGGAAGGGCGGGTGAGAGTCCCAGAGGTTAGGATAAATCTTCCCGGAGATGAGGTTTTTTATGAGCTGATGCGCATGATTGCCGTCAAGGAGTCGCGCCCAGATATTAATCTTCCACCCCATACTCCAGCCCGTCGCCTGATCGCCCCGGAATCGCATCGTCTGGATTGCCGCCGCTGTCAGTTTGGCATCTCTGCCGGGAATGATCTCTCTTCCAGGGTAGACGGCGTACATGTGGGATACATGCCGATGCCGATCTTTGTCCACATTTTTTTCCAGTTCCGGGTCGCGCCATTCCTGGAGCTGTCCGTATTGACCGATCTTCAGCGGTTGCAGGCGGGCGCAAAGCCTCTTGAGTTCGGCGGCGAACGATTTATCCTTGTTCAATATCTTTGCGGCCTCAATGCAGTTGGAGAAAAGATCCCGGACAATCATGGTTTGATAATATGCTCCATCGCTGAGCGGACCATGTTCTGGAGAGTAGCTCGGAGAGACGGCGAGATAACCATCGGCTGTCTCCTGAAGGTTGTCCACCCAGAACTCCGCCGCGCCTTTAAGTATGGGCCAGAGTGTCTTTTCAAGACATTCGGTGTCTTGTGTGAAGGCGAAATAATCCCAGATGTTCTGGCAAATAAAAGCCCCGCTTTCGGCCTCAATCATGTGAATCCCTCGTCTGGGACCTGGTGGCGTGTACCCCCAGATATTGCTGGAATGGTGTATAACCCAGCCACGGGCGTTGTAGTGCATTTTTGCCGATTTTGCGCCCGGCAGGGTGATATCCTGCACCCAGCTTATGAGCGGTTCCGCACACTCGCTCAGATTACAGCTATTTACGGGCCAATAATTCATCTGTAGATTGATGTTCAAATGATAGTCGCCGTTCCATGGAGGGGTATTGCTGTTGTTCCAAAGCCCCTGCAGATTTGCCGGCAGTGCGCCCGGACGCGACGAGGCGATCATCAGATAGCGTCCATATTGAAAGAGTAGCGTCTCCAGACCGCGATCGTCACTTTTCTCCTCATAGGCGGCTAGACGTTTGGGAGTTGTGATGTCGGACCGGGAGATCCCCGCCAGTTTTAACTCGACCCGGTCAAACAGCGACCGGTAGTCCTGAATGTGTTCTTTTCGCAGCATTGAATAGGATTTAGATTTGAGAGCGTTAAGAACGGCGATATTGCGTTTGTCCGGGGATTCTCCCTTGTAAGTCGGATATTCCTGTTTGTAGTTTGTTGAGGCAACCATAACAATAGTGACCGCGTCGGCGTTTTCAACCTTAATTTTATCCCCTGAGCCACCACTGGTGATTTTGCCGCCATCGGTCTGAATTTTCCAGCGTGCCTGAAAGGTCATGCCCTGATGTTGTTTGCTTCCCGTCGTTACCGCGCCGTCGAGGATCAGCTCGTTCTCTTCAATTTTCACATCAACATTCTTGTGAAGACTCGTTGCGCCGAGCGTAAAACTGATCTGTTTCGCTTTACTGGCTGTGAAACGCATAACCATGGCGTTGTCGGGGAAGCTACAGAAATATTCGCGTTTATACTCAACTCCATTTGCGGAAAAACTCACCGTTGCTACGGCGTTCCCGATATTTAGTTCGCGCTTGTAATCGCTGACTGCCGATGGATCGTTGTTGAACTCGAAATTCGCGTTGCAGAACGACTGGAATGCCCCGAAATCAGGTTTCCCATAGCCGTACAGACTGCAGAACTCCTCCAGAGTGATTTTGTTGATCAATTCAGTGTCACCCTTCTCCTTCAGTAACTTGCGGATTTTAACAAGCGCGGCAAACGCACCGTCCCGATCATTATCCGGTTCGGGCCAGCCACTCCACAGGCTGTCTTCATTAATGATCACTATATCCCGGTCTATACCACCGAAGATCATCCCTCCGATGCGCCCATTTCCAATCGGATAAGGCTCTTTAATATTTGTCAGATCGGCTGGTTTATCATCTCTCAGCAACATATCCGTGCCCATCACGGATATGGATAGCGCGATGATGGCAGATGCCAATAAAATTCTTCTCATCATATTCCCCTTTGCTAAACAGGAATCTTGATTAGCAAACGCCTGACTTTTAAACAATGCAAAAGTGTAAGCTTTCTGCCTGGGTGTGGATTCGGGGAGGAGTGGGGGAGGTGTCCAGGGTTAGGACAAATAGCGAAAACGGTTGTGCAAGCATTGGACAGACGCGGAACGCATCTTTGCCCCGGCGATTACGAAAATAAAGACCGGGCAGATTGGAGAATGAGAACGGAAGAGCATTCTCTTTTTCTCACGATACAGCCACGTTTCCAGATTTATTTGTTTGCAGGTCCGATATGAAATTCACTGAACCGTTTTAACCCATAATATTTTCGCTCTATTATGACTTTTCCTGCTGACAGGGAGATTTTTAAATCTTTATCTGACTCGACGTTGTTGCCCACAACTCCGAACTGGCTGACATATTCTGAGAATTTAAAGGGTGCGGAACCAAACGATCTGTTTCCGGTGACGACGCTGTATTTCGGCATGCCGGGCTGATTGTCTTTATCGAGCGTCAGGAGATACGGGAATTTGGTTGACCAGGGAGGGCGGTGGTAGGGCATCTTATTTAGTCTTTTCCACATCACGTTGTCTGAGTTGGGTTCCTCCCGTCGGCTTGGCACTGTCCATCTGTCGCGGATGCCACGGTTGTCATAATGTATTGAGGCTCGCACCTTGCAACGCACGACAAGATTGTCGGCGATAACATTGTTTCTTCCGCCGCCGATCAGCATGCCGGAAGGTGAATCGATAATAATGTTCTCTCGCACCTCAATTCCAGAGGCGATGTCATCCAGATACACTCCCCAGTTATTGCTATGTTCGGCGTAACCAAGATTGGCTATCCAGTTGCGGCGGATTATATTCCCGCCTAACGTCCAGTCGCGTCCGCAGTATATCGCTCCGGCATCGCCTGTGTCCAGGCAGACGCGTTCGATGCGATTGTTCTCTATGATATGATTATTGCCTCCGAAGAGAATCGCGTTGTGCGGTGCGTCGTGAATGTAATTGTTTGCAACCCGTTGTCCGACCCCGTTCAAATTCACGGCGGGGCGGTATGTCTTTTTCAGGCGGGCGAAATGGTGAATGCTGCAGTTGTTGACGTAGTGCCCCGCCGCCGTCAGGGTTTTCCTGTTTCCGCCAGACAAGTTCACAGCCGTGCCGCCAATATTATAGATGAGACATTTGTCTAAGCCGCAATTTTCGCCGTTGCGTATATCCACGGCACTATTTCCGATATTCCTGAATACGCAATTTTGAAAGGTGACGTTTTGGCAACTGGCAACAATAGCCGCAGATCCGATGTTGTCCTCGAAGACAATATTTTCAAAAATAATATTCGCGGTCTTAGAGAGGCGGAGTAGCGCGGATTTCATAAAGGAGATATGCCAGTTTCCGAAATCTGCGGGTGAACGTTTGGCGGGCGGTATGATGTAAATCTTTTTCTTTTCGCGATCAAAAACATACTCATCCGTTCTATCCAGCTCCTCTGGCAGATTCATTGCGTAGTAAAGCCCGCCGGATGGTCCGCCGAGCCCGTACACGTGCGGGGAGGTCAGCTTGATAATCCTGTTTTTCTTGTCGATGGACGCAATTCGAATGACTTCATCCGACCACTTGTAGTACCAGTAACCGTTCAGATATATCTCTTGATTTGTATTCCAGCGTGACGGGGCACTCTCCTGATAGCGGAACACGCATCCTTTGCCGGAGCTCTTTTTCGTTTGATGCGAAGAGTCACCGCTTATTATTTCCGCAATTTTTGCGTAACCGCTGTTGGGCCACCGTGCAAGATGCAGAGCCTTGTCCGCCGCATAGACACCTGGCCAGCCGGCGTAGCCCGGAAAATGATCTGGCCAATCGCTGTTCCCCTCAACATAAGAACTTACATCCAGCTCCAGCGTTCTTCCTCGAACTTCGGATTTGAGATGCCTGCTGATCGCTGGATCGGAGACGCGCGTGAAATCCTTCAGAGAAAATATCTCGCCACCGGACAGGACAACCTGCTCGTTACCGTATGCCTTGTAAACAACCGGGGCGGAGTGGAACCCCGAATCAGATGCGCCGAGCGAAAAGGTGTTGCGCAACCGATATCTCCCGCCGCGCAAATAAACAGTGCGTGTGGCGGTCTTTGAGCCTCTGCGCGAACGCATAAGATCACGCGCTGCTGTCAGTGTTTTGAGCGGGTGTGTTTTATCGCCGTTATTACTGTCTTTGCCTGTTGGTGACACATAAACACATATCTCTGTGCCACCCGCATCACATGCGCTAATCACGACGGTCGAAACAGCGACGCAAAACACACACAGCCATATTTTCATATCTCTCTCCATTGCGAAAACAGCACATTGTAACAATTGTTAAAGAGGAATGACAGCTTATATTTGCCCGCTGTTAATGCTTGCTAATTGTCTGTGAATAATTTCTACTGCGCGGGGTTTTACAAATGTTTGTGTATTCAATTGTTTACAGAGAGGAAAATTATGAAGAAAGCAATATTGGTGATTGTGGCAGTCACTGTAGTTTTGGCGGTGCAGGTGTTGGCTACAGACGGAATCAACCTGATTGGTCTGGGACCTGTGCAACAGGGCACAGCCGGGGCTGGTAGTGCGTCCGCCAAGGACTCCACCTGGCTGATAACCAACCCTGCGGGATTGGTTGATTTGGAGCGCAGGGTTGATGCTTCCGCGCAACTGTTTATGCCTGTGCGTGAAATCCACTCGACCATGAGTGGCGGTGCAGGGAAACAGGAGGACGACTCTTTTTTTGTGGTGCCATCCATCAGTGCCTCGCTGGGATGTTGCGCGAGTGAGAACGGCTTCCTCGGTATAGGTTTTTATGGAACCAGCGGTATGGGTGTGGATTATGAATGGGGTCGCATGGGTGCCGATACAGATAACGACGGGATGCCTGACACACCCCAGAAAATGGGCGACAAGAAGACCGAGCTTAGCATTGCCAAGCTAACCGCAGTGTACGCTCGCGGTCTGAACGACGGCTGGAGCGTGGCCGCCGGACCGATTATGGTCGTCTCCCGTCTCCGGACAGACATGTTTAACGGTCGCGGATTTGAATCGGGCGACTGGGACACAGCTCTTGGTGTCGGCGCGATAATAGGCGTGAACAAGAAGATTGATAAACTCGCGCTGGGTCTCAGCTATATCTCGCAGCAGTATATGCAGTCCTTTGACGAGTATAAGACACTTATGCCCAACTCTTTTGACCTGCCGCAGCAAATTACGACCGGTGCGGCGTACGATGTGCTTCCCGAAGTGGAGGTCGCGCTTGATTATCAGTGGATCAACTGGAGCGGTGTCGATGAGCTGGGAGATCATTTCGGCTGGGATGATCAGCATGTTATCAAGGCCGGTGTGACATGGGGTGTCAATGACAGCCTCACCCTTCGCGGCGGAATATCACATGCCAGCGCGCCGATTGATGAAGATAACGCCTTCTCAAACGCGCTCTTCCCCGCGATTGTAGAGACGCATATCGCCTGCGGCGCGTCGTATGTGCTCACCGACAGCGTGGAGCTTCACTTCGCATATGTTCACGCCTTTGAAGAGAGCGTGAAGGCAAACGGTGCCGACATGACTAAGGCAGTGGGAATGCCGGCAGGTGCGGGAACAGAGATCAGTATGTATCAGAACTCCTTCACATTCGGTGCAAGCTATCTGTTCTAATCAGATTCGAGTATTCTCAATGCTGGAACGGCTCCGCGCAGGCGGAGCCGTTTTTTGTTTTTCAGATATTTTCAACTTTCAATCCAGGGTGTTCAGTGGACGGAGTTCAATTCGTCTCCAGTATTATTTTTATGGCGCACTCAGGATTGTGGATATGTCGTTAACCATTGCCTTGTCCCCGGCGGCCTTACGCAGGTTCACCAGGCAGATTGGGCACATTATGACGATATTATCTCCGCGCTCACGCAACTGTGCAACGCGGATTTCCGCAATGCGGTGGGCCTCGGAAGGGAAGAGTGCTTCAATCGGACCTCCGCAACAGTGGGTGGCCTTGCCGTGCAATTCTGGTTCGAGCAGTTTTACGCCGGCATTCTTCAGTAGCTGACGGGGCTGGTCTATCATCCCCTCATAGCGTGCGTAGACACAGGAATCGTGAATGACATGTTCCGCGCCGTCCGTTTTAAGAGACGGGGTGAAGTCCTTCTCAGCGAGAATTTCCAGATAGTTTAAAACCTCAATATCAAAATCCTCAATGAACTTTGGATAAACCTCTCTCATCATATTGGTGGTGTGTGGATCAACAGTGATGATGCGTTTGACACCGTTCTTTTTGAACATCTCATGCACACGTCGGGCATGTTTGGCAAATATGTCGTCGAGTCCCTCATCGTAGATGAGTGTTCCCGAATAAAGTTCCTCGCCATAAAGATAGCCGAAAGAGACCCCTGCACGCTGAAGCAGAGTGGCGATGGATGCCAACATCTGATCGTACTCGCGTCGCTGTTTGCCAGATGCCATAAGTGCCATGAAAAAGGAGAGGTTGACAAAGCGATTCATAAACCGACCCAGACCGAAAAAGCGGGTGATGGGTGAATTCTCAAACATCGCCATCTGAGCGGACATGGCATCGATGGCGGGTATGAGCTGATACATGTGTCCGGTGTAGATAACGGTTTCGCCGCCACGTGGCAGATCGAGACCTTTCGCCCAGCGTGTTGAAGTGGATTTGGAGAGCGGCAACACACTGCCGCGCCGACTTAGATTGTCGGCCAGTATTCCTAAAATTGGTTTGATGGGTAACGCCATTTAACGATCCTCTACATGAGTTCAAATTCTTCTTTGTTGATTAGTTTGCGAAGCGCACGGACATTCTCCGCGATATGTACATCCTGCGGACAATTCTCCTCGCACATGCGGCAGAGCAGGCACGAATATATCTGCGGGATATTCTCTTTAACCTGATCCTCCAGACCCAGCATGGCATCACGGAAGAGTTTACGGGGCAGAACCTCGTATCCCATCGGACAAAGTGCGGTGCATGTGCCGCAATGATAACAAGCCTCCGCGTTAAATTCGTCCGTCTCTTTCACTCTGGCGGCAAGTTTGGAAGATACCTTTGGCATTATATCAATCTCCACTCTCTTCTGTGTTTTCCTCTTTCAGCTCATATTTGAAATATCCGTCCACATTTGCGCGACCCACCTCTTCGATCATTCCGTAACGTCGCATACCGAAGAGCCAGACGGTTACTTCACGTGGTGGATAGCCCATGATTTCTGATATTTCAGGAATTGTTTTTGGCTCAGCCCGCAGGATGTCCGCAATGCGGTCACGCATAATCATCTCGTCCTGAGCAATTTCAAGCATGCTGCGAAGTTCTGTTACTGTTGCGCTCATTTTGTGTTCAGCTCCTTGATGCTTGCGTCTATCATAGCTAGAATCTGATCGTCACGATAGCCCTCAATCTCAATGGCGTTGTGCGGACAGACCGGAACGCATGCCCCTTCGCCTTTGCACGATGACTCTATAACCAGTGCCACCTCTTTATCCCCGCAAACGATTCGTTCTATCGCCCCGTACGGGCAGGCCTTGAGGCATTCGTCACACCAGACGCATTTGTCTGTGTCTACTTTGGCGATCAGCGGTTCCAGATCGACATATCCCTTCTTCAGCAGTCCTCCACTCTTGGCGACAGCAGCCAGCGCGGAGCCGACACTCTCGGCCAGGTTTTTTGGACCTTGAGCGGCACCGGCGACAAAGACACCGTCGATAACGGTTTCAACAGGGCGGAGTTTGATGTGAATCTCTTTATAAAAGCCATCTTCGCTTTCCGGTATCTTTAAAATGCCGTTAAGCTCACTATTCTCGCGGGGTGTCATGCCTGTTACCAGCACAACAAGATCGGCACCGATCTCCAGCTCCTCACCGCCGGCCAGATCGTCTTTCACCCTCACGGCGAGACGGTTTCCATCCGATTCGATATGCGGCGGATCGGCTGGATCCCAGCGCACAAAGAGTGCGCCACCGGCACGAGCCTTTTCATAAACGGTTTCAAGATGACCGTAAGTGCGTACATCTCTGTAGAGATGATATTGGTTGATTGTCTGCCCGGTCTTCTCTTCAACTTCGCTCAGCAGAGTTGCGGAATAGGTGGCGGCAGTGCAACAGTAGCGTGAGCAGTAGGTGTTTGGTTCCGGACAGGTCTCCCCTTTGGTCTGACGGCTGCCGACACAGTAAACAAAGACCACGTCACGAACCGGTGCGGCGTTGTATGTCAGTTCACCGTCGCAGTCGGAGAGCATTTGGCGGAAGTCTTTAAGGTCAATCACGCCGGAGACCCCCCAGCCATACTCGCCATCCAGTGGTTCATAAGGGGTGAATCCCGTGGTGACGACGATGGCCCCGACATTGAGGGAGATATTCTCTTTATCATTCAGAGTGACGGAGATGTTGAAATCGCCGATACTTCCGCTTTTCCCGGTGACTTTAGCGTTGGTGTGAAGCATGATGTTTTCGTGCCGCCTGATGCGTTCGAGCAGACTGGCGGCAACCTCCACACCCAGTTGCCCCTCCGGTCCCATGCGTCCCGCCTGCAATGCCCAGCCGCCCGCCTCGGTCTCGCGTTCGACAATGAACACCGACAGCCCCATGTCTGCCAGGGCTATGGCAGCACGCATTCCGGCGATACCAGCACCAATAACCAGCGCACGCGGTTTGGTCTCCACACGGATTGCGGTCAGCGGAGTGGTGAGGGCGCATTTCGCGATACCGGCCCGCACAAGGTGAATGCCTTTCTCTGTCGCGCCGGTTTTATCGTTGGTGTGAACCCAGGAACACTGCTCACGCAGGTTTACATGAACGTATTGATAGGGATTGAGGTTCGCCCGTTCCGCCATGCCACGGAAAGTGAACATGTGAAGTTTGGGCGAGCAGGATGCTATGACCAGTCCGTCCAGATTTTTCTCTTTGATTTCGTCGATCATCTCCTGTTGCGAGGCATCCGAGCAGGTGAACATGTGGGTTCGTGAGACAATCACTCCCGGTTCATCGGTGAGCGCGTCCGCAACCTCCTGCACATTCACGTAGTCAGAGATATTTCCGCCGCAGTGGCAGACATAGACACCAATTCGTCGTTTCTGTGCCATTATTCACTCCTCATCTGTTCAAGATACGCCGCCGCCTGAGCCGCCGCCGCGCCGGCATGCAGTACGGTGTCGGGAATATCACGCACGCCCATGATCGCCCCGGCGGCAAAGAGACCGTTCACGCTGGTGCGGGCGGGTTCGCTGATCGGGTCAATTTCACGAACATACCGGAACTCATCAGCGTCCAGCGACTCATCGCCTTTGTAAAGATTGAAAGCGTCGGTGTTGGGCAAAATTCCCACAGTCAGAACAATGAGATCGTGCTCACGGGTCTTCATGCCGCCCGCGCCTGCCATATCCTCGTAGTGCAATGACATATTGCCGTTCTCAAGCTGTTCAACACGGGCAACCTTGCCCTTGACAAACTCGACACCCATCGCCTTGGATTGCTCATAAAATTCGTCGTATCCTTTTCCGAATGCGCGTACATCTATGGTGTAGATTGTTACATCGGCCAGGGGCAAGGCTCCCATGAGCAACTGTGCATGTTTAACCGAATACATGCAACCGATTCGGCAACAGAGCGGATTGCAGACGGTGTGGTCACGCGATCCGTTGCATAGCACGATGGCGATACTCTCCGGCTCTTTACCGTCTGACGGACGCAGAACGCTGTTGTAGGGTCTTGTCGGAGCCAGTAGACGATCCATCTGCAACCCGTCGATCACATCCGGTATGCGCCCGTAACCCAGAAGCTCCCTGGCTCCCGGATCGAGAATTTCATAACCGGTTGATAACACCACGCTTCCCGCTCTGATGGAGGAATGTTCCGGCTTTTGACTGAAATCGATACAGTCCGGACCGCAGACACTGACACATTCCATGCACTGTGAGCATTCGCCGCAGTTCATGCAACGGTGAGCCTCCCGGCGGGCATCCTCTTCACTCATGACGCTTTCATAGCAGTCAAAGGTTTGCTTACGTTCCTCCAGCGGAATCATGGGCTGAAGCACAGGAGAACGCTCCTTGAAGTACTTCGCCTCTTCGAGGACGCTGTTTTTGTCCACTTTCTCCATATACCCGTCATCGAATTTTACGTCCAGTGCCTGCCCTTTGAGGTGACGATCCATATAGAATGCCGCCCGGCGACCCTGGGCGATGGCATTGACAATCATTGTCGGCCCGGTCACGCAGTCTCCTCCGGCGAAAATAGCGGAATCGGCGGTTTGAAGCGTCTCCTCGTCAGCGGTCAGCAAATCTCTATTGTTTTTCATCTTTTTCGGGAATGCCGTAGTTGATGGGAGTAGCCCTATAGCCATAATGGCGAGATCAACCTCCACAACCTCCTCGGAACCTTCTAGAGGGACCGGGCGACGGCGTCCGCTCTCATCCGGCTCGCCCAGTTCCATTTTGAGGCACTCCACGCCGATTAGTTTTCCGTCTTTCCCCACAAAGCGTTTTGGCGTGCTCAGCAACATCAGCTCGACACCTTCCTCTTCCGCACCCTCTATCTCCCAGCTATGGGCGGGCATCTCTTCACGACCGCGGCGGTAGTTGATTATCACCCGCTTTGCGCCCATGCGAATCGCCGCCCGGGCCGGATCCATGGCGGAGTTGCCACCACCGATGACCATCACCGTCCGTCCTTTAACCTCCGGGGGTTGCCCGATGTTGAGTTCACGCAGGAAATTCATGCAACCCATAACACCGTCCAGCTCTTTCCCTTCAATGTCCAGATTGCGCTCATCAGATGAACCAGTCGCCACGAATATGACATCAAATCCCTGTTTCTTCAGTTGTTGTAGAGATTTGATTTTTTTGCCGGTTTCAATTTTAACACCCAACGCGGTAACATTCTTTATATCCCGGTCGACAACATCCTTGGGAAGGCGGTAAGCCGGAATCGCTGTACGAAGCATGCCACCCGCCTCGGTTTCAGATTCAAATATCGTGACCTTATGTCCCTCACGAGCGAGATAGAAAGCCGCGCTCAAACCCGCTGGACCCGACCCGACAACAGCAACACTCGTTTCGAGCTGGTTTTCAACGGGACCGAATTCAGGTTCAGGATGTTTCGCATAGTAGCGATCCGCCATAAAACGTTTTATGCCACGGATATGCACGGTCTCCTCTTTTTCGCAACGTGTGCAGTCCGCTTCGCAGGGGGCGTAGCACGCCCGGGCTAAACTGCCCACCAGCGGCGCGTTCTCCAGATGTAACTTGAACGCCTTGTCGTGCCGACCGGCTCTAACCAGCGAGATGTAGCCGCTGGCCTTGACGTTGGCGGGACAGGTGAAATTACAAGGAGCCTCTCCGCGACGGTTGATTACCGCCTTTTTCGGCACAGCCTGCGGATAAGGAATGTGTGCGACCCGCCGCGTTACGAGATCGCCGTTATACTCGTCCGGCACGGTTACGGTGCATATCTCTTCACACTTTCCGCAACCCGTGCAGGCATCAAAATCAACGTATGCCGCCTTTTTGTGCAACTTTATATCGAATGTCCCGTCAGCCCGCCGGACAATACTGTCCACCTCGGTGAACGTCTTCAAGTCCACCTCTGGATGGTGGGCGACGGCGGCCATCTTTGGCGTAACAATGCAACTTGCGCAGTCCAGTGTGGGGAACACCTTGCTGAGTAAGATTGATTTACCGCCGATACTTGACTGTTTTTCAATCAGCAACACCTTATACCCCATGTCACCCAGGGTGGCGGCGGTCTCCATGCCGGCGATACCCGCGCCGACAATCATAACATCATAATCCAGCCCTTTTTTGCCGGAGCTGTTTTCAGCCGCAATATCGGAAGCGGACTCTTCTCTTTGAATTTTCTCACAGGAATTCATGAAAGGCTCTATTCCTCAAGTTTTTTCAGTTCGTTTTGAAATTTGTTCATGTGCGAGACAAAATTATCGGCGCAAACCGAGCATATTCCCGACATTTTCAGGCGTTTTGGGCTGATGTTGTTCTCTTTCATCAGCGTTTGAGCGGTTTTGACCAGGTTTCCAGTTCTGGTTACGCAGTCATTAAGGTAGGCGCAGTCAGTACCGCAGGCGGCTACAAATACGCCGTCGAAACCCTTCTGAATGGCATGCAGAATCCAGGACGGCTTGATCCCGCTTGAGCAGGGAACCGGCACGACCTGAACCGCAGTTGAGTAGTGCATGTGCGCACTGCCCGCGAGATCAATGCCAGGATCCGAGATCGCGTTGCTGGAAAACACCATGATCTTCGGATCCGGCTCTTTTTTGGGCGCGGCGGACACGTTTATTTTGTCCTGCGCAGATAGATCGACCAGAAACCGTCATCTTCACGGTCGCCGAGATACTCGTGCCCCATCTTTTTGCACCAGCGCTGAATGTCGATGATTGTGCCGTCGTCCGAAGACTGAACCTCCATAACGGCATCGATCTCACATTCACCAATTGCGCGTTTCGCGTCCAAAAGCGGTCCCGGACAGGCGGTTCCGCGTGCATCTACGAGTTTTCCAACTTCAAGTGCCTGTAACTCTTCTGGTGTCATAATTTTTCTCCTAATTCAGGTTTTAAACATAATTTTTCTTACATAAACCAACACTGTTTAGCCTTGCTGAAGATGTCCACAAACGTGCCAACCCCCACAAAGCTCATGTTCGGGTAGTCGATCATCTCCTCGCGCTTGATCCCCATTAGATCCATCGACATTGTGCAGACATGAATACGCACACCGAAATCCGCTGCGTCTTTGATAAGCCCTTCCAGCGATTTGGCACCGTGCTTCTTCATCACACCCTTGATCATTGTCGATCCCATGCCCATCATCTGCATCTTTGAGAGCGGAAGCTGTCCGGTGCCGGTCGGCAACATCATGCCAAACATGTTGCCCATGGCATCTTTCTTGAGGTTTTTCTGCTTTTTGGGATCGCGAAGTGCCGCCGTCGCCCAGAACGTGAAGAACATATCCACTTCCATATCATAAGCCACCGCGCCCAACGCGACGATAAACGCCGCCATTGTATAGTCCAGATCACCCCGCATAATGCCCATTGCGAGCTTGTCCTCGGGCGCGTTGGCCTCCAGCACCTCCACTCGTGCCGTCAATTGCTTAATCATCTCTTCCTGACTCATCTTCTTTTTCTCTGTCATGATTATCCCCTGTCTTTACCATTCTCTTTCTCAAAATCCTGAGCCAGCCGACCCTGACTTTCAAGCTCTTCCAGCAGAACCTGGCGTATCAGTTTGCACCCCTCAACAATTTTAGGATTCTTGAGACGGTAATATACGGTTTGACCATCCTTGCGCGTGGTGACAATCTTCTGATCTTTCATCACTCGCAGATGCTGGCTCGTCGCGCTGATGGACGTGTCGATCAGCTCAGCCAGTTCGCTCACGCAGACCTCTTCACGGTCAAGTGCCTCAAGTATGGCAAGCCGCTTCGGGTTCGCCATCATCTGGCAAAGATCCGCCTGCCGCTCTAAAAGCTCATAGTTTCGTATTTGCATAAGTGATAAAGTACATGAATATTAATATTTGTAAACATTGAATTTTAAGATTTTTTAAAAAACGGAAAAAAACTGTCCAAGGTTCGGATAAATGTGATACAAACATCTCCAAGGTTCGGACAAATGTGGTTTTGTCCGCAAAAGTTATCGCAGTGTGGGAGTGAATATATGAAGATATGTGGAAACTGGCCTGTTGGTGTTTGTAGCTGGTCGTTGCAGAGCGGTCTGGACGCTGTTGCCCGATTTATGAAAGATGTCGGTCTGGAACATATACATCTGGACTGTGAGTCTGGAATTGTCGGTGACGGGCAGGCGTTTGTTGAGAGTGTCAGAGAAAAAGAATGGAAGATAACCAGTTCAATGGTGAAGTTTCCGCAGGAGGATTACAGCACGCTCGATGCGATAAAGCGCACTGGCGGCATCGTGCCGGATGAGTGCTGGGAATCCAGTCGGGATCGTGTCGTCAGAGCCATTGAACTGACTGCGGAACTGGGCGTGCCGTTTCTCTCAACTCATGCAGGATTTATCGATCAGTCCAAACCAGAGTATGCACGAAAATTCCATGAGCGCGTTCGGATTCTCGCCAACGTTGCCGCGCAAAAAGGGATAACCCTCCTTATGGAGACTGGTCAGGAGTCGGCGGATGAGCTTAAAATGTTCCTGGAGGAACTCGATCACCCGGCACTCGGAATCAATTTCGATCCAGCCAATATGATTCTCTACAACAAAGATGATCCGATAGATGCGGTGCTTACGCTTGCGCCCTGGATCAAACATGTCCACATAAAAGATGCCGTTCGCACGGTGACACCGGGGGAATGGGGGGCCGAGGTTCCCTGGGGTGAGGGCGAGGTGGGCGCAAGTGGATTTCTTGATGTTTTGCGGGAGATCGGTTTTGACGGAGCCTTGGTGGTTGAACGTGAGTCCGGCGACGCACGTGCGGAAGATATTAAAAACGCTGTTGTTAAATTAACCGGCGGTCAACAGGGAGAAAAAGAATGAACTTAGAAAACAACGAAGCACCGCTGATGCGACTTTCGCTAATGATGTTCCTTCAGTTTTTTGTGTGGGGAGCGTGGTTTGTCACTCTCGCATTGTGCCTGAGCGAGAATGGACTTGCGGGAGCCACTGGCGGAGCCTACGGCAGCGCGCCGATTGCGGCGATTATTGCGCCCCTGTTTCTGGGAGTTGTCGCGGACAGATTCTTCTCATCCGAAAAGATAATGGGCTTCCTGTTGTTGCTGGGTGGCGTTCTGATGTGTCTGGTGCCGTCATTCGCGCTTAAAGGGAACACGTCAGCGATAGTCTGGCTGTTCACGGCGCACATGCTTTGCTACATGCCGACACTGGGTTTGAGCAACACAATAGCGTTCACACACATCAGTGATCAGAAAGATTTTCCAAAAATCCGGGTTTGGGGCACTATCGGTTGGATCGTTGCGGGACTCTTTATCGGTCTTATGGGATGGTCCGCCAGCATTAACATGTTCTGGGTCGCGGGAATAAGCTCGCTGGTGCTGGGGGTCTTTTCGTTCTCCTTGCCAAACACCCCCCCGCCAGCCAAAGGAAAAGTGCTTGATTTCCGAACACTTCTTATGCTGGACGGACTGAAGATGCTGAAGCAGCCCGCATTTTTGGTGTTCATCATCTGTTCAACAGCTATTTGTGTGCCGCTGGCATACTACTATGGCGTGACATCAATGTTTTTGTCGGATGTCGGGTTTGATCAGCCGGCATCACTGATGACGATTGGTCAGATGTCTGAAATTATATTCATGTTGCTTATCCCGTTCTTTTTCAAACGGTTGGGTGTGAAATGGATGATAGTCGTTGGTATGCTGGCATGGGTTGTGCGTTACGGTCTGTTTGCTCTTGGCGCGACGCATCAGGTTGTCTGGATGCTGTTGTTGGCGATTGTTCTGCACGGTGTCTGCTACGATTTTTTCTTTGTGACGGGCTTCATGTACACCGACAAAGAGGCGAAAAAAGGAGTGAGAAGCCAGGCACAGAGCATGCTGGTCTTCTTTACGCAGGGTGTTGGCATGTTCTTTGGATACAAAATGGCCTTCGCAAAATTTGGCTCCACCGTCACGGGACACAACGTTCTTGAGGCGGCGCTGAAGACCGCTAAACCTGTGGGCGACCTGACATTTCTCCAGCAAATGAGCAAGATGTTTTCGGTGGATATTCCGGATACTGTCGACTCAACCCTCCTCGCCGACACCGTGGCGCAGTGGAAAGAGTTCTGGTTCTTGCCTTGCGTAATGGCGGCGGCGATCATGCTTGTCTTTATCATTGCGTTTTGGCCGAAAAAAATGACCGAATTGAAAGGGGAACCCGAATCCGTTACCGAACAGGCATAACGCCGGGAAGTGCGGGGTGAATTGAGGTGAACGACACATTTGTTTACGACACCGTTCGCCACCGCTGGTTGCATTTCAGTAAACCCCGGAGGATTGTCGCGGCACACGCCGTCGCCGATGTGTTGCCCGCGCTGAGGAGTGTCGAGAACGCCGTTGAGGGAGAGGGTCTCCACGCCGCCGGGTTTGTGGCGTATGATGCCGCTGCAGCTTTTGACCGCGCCCTCGAAACCCGGAGCGATCCCTCTTTCCCTCTACTTTGGTTCGGACTCTACGATCCGCCCACCGTACTTGAGCAACTGCCGTCGGCAACGGAGAAAATCTCCATGCCCCGCTCCTGGCGATCGTCCATCAGTGACGCAGATTATAAAAAAACCGTCGCCACCATCAAGCGGTATATCGCGGAGGGAGATACTTATCAGGTCAATTTCACCTACCGACTGCGTGCGCGTTTCAACGGCTCTCCGTGGTCGCTCTTCACCCGGCTTACACAACGCGGAGAGGGCGGTTGCGCAGCGTTCGTGGAGACCGACGATTGGGCGGTCTGCTCGGTCTCCCCGGAACTCTTCTTCCGGCGCGACGGCATCAGCCTGCTCTCACGACCCATGAAAGGAACCGCTCCGCGCGGAACGACACTGGCGGACGATGAACGCCGTGCGCACGACCTGCACCTCTCAGTGAAAGACCGCGCCGAAAACATAATGATAACCGATATGGTGCGTAGCGATATGGGGCGAATCGCCCGCACTGGTACAGTCTGCACTCCGGACATTTTCACAGTTGAAAAATATCCAACAGTGTGGCAGATGACCTCCTCGGTTGAAGCCTGCACCAATGCGGGAGTGACCGAACTGTTCCGCGCTCTCTTCCCGCCCGCCTCCATCACCGGCGCACCGAAATGTCGCGCAATGCAGATTATCAAAGAGCTTGAGTGCGACCCGCGCCGAATCTACACTGGCGCGATCGGATTTATCGCCCCCGGTCGGCAGGTCCAGTTCAACGTCGCCATTCGTACGGCACTCATCGACAAACGTGCCAATCAAATCGAATACGGAGTTGGCGGCGGCATCGTCTGGGACTCGACCGCCGTACTGGAGCTCAAAGAGACACAGATAAAGGCTCTCGTCCTTAAACAACCCCCCGGAGACTTCTCTCTTCTGGAGACAATCCTCTGGCGACCGCAAACAGGATTTCATCTTTTAGACCGCCATCTGGCGCGTCTTCGTGATTCCGCCAGCTACTTCTCTTTTGAGATCAATCTCAAAAACATCCGTCGGAAACTCGCCGATCTGGTCAAAATTCTGCCGGAAAAGCCTCACAAAATACGCCTCCTTCTCGCATCCGGCGGATGGACAACCATTCAGTCCAGGGTGTTGCCGGATGAACCCGCCTCCAGATGTCCACCAAGTGTGTGCCTGGCTGCCACGCCGGTGAATTCTTCCGACCCGTTTTTGTATCACAAGACAACCCGCCGCGAACCATACGAACGTGCGCGTACCGAAAACCCGGCTTTTAATGATGTCATTCTCTGGAACTCAAAGGGAGAAATAACCGAATCGACCATCGCCAATATCGTTATTGAGACCGACGGACAGCTTATCACTCCGCCAGCAAGTTGCGGATTGCTCGCCGGTGTCCAGCGTGCCGAGATGCTCGCCAAAGGCATACTTCGGGAACGTGTCATAACCGTGCCTCAGCTTAAAAACGCCACCCGCATCTACCTCATAAACTCTGTCCGCGGTCAATACCCCGTCAAGCTGGAACAGAACGGGAAAAGCAATTCTGTGTAATCACGCCAAAGCAGGACGGGAAACTAATCTTCCTCCGCTGCATGATCATTATTCAGTACCTTGTACACCCTGGCAAGAAGATGCTCAAGCGCAAGGTCACGAAAATCCTTGTCTCCCATGAGCTTTCCGAAAATCTCTTCGTTTCCCTCCATGCGATCAATCAGCAACCCTTCAAAGGCTTTTTCAAAGACGTAGCGGAAATCCTCTTGAGTGTTGGCGATGGCCGCTTGTTTAAGTGATTCGCTTTCGGTAGCCTCTTCCTGTATTTGATCAAAGAAAAGCTGGTCGGCCTGGGTAAAATCGGTACCGAAGCGTTCATTCAATATATCAATCAGTTCAGAAAGGATGATGTCCTGATCTTCGCGTCCGGTTCCCACGTCTGATGGTCCCTTTAGCGGTCGGCCGTCGCCAATACTCAGGTCAATCTGACCTTCACTGATTTTTTGCAGGCGGTAATATTGGAGTTCGATCTCGTCTTCAACGTGAACACCGATATCCGAACCCCGCCTGGGGAGTTTGGTCAACAGAAAGCGCAGATAGGTATAGAGCT